>NZ_JBMQQG010000016.1:0-44501 GCF_057362405.1 Ginsengibacter sp. | reverse complement strand
GCTACCAGGGCGGACATTTTTGGGTCCATATCATTCTCATTCTGTTCATAACCACCACGCATTCCTTCGCCAACTATGTTTAAAAATGCCAGTACTCTTGTTTGAGATTGATCTATTGTTTGCGCTTTAAAAATTGGGAATGTTCTCCATCCTGAACTTCCGGCATCAACAATTGTTGTAACTCCATTACGAAAGGTAAATCCGTCCGGCTGTATAGCCAGGTTTCCGTCCTCATATTGTTGATTTGGTTCTGTACCCCAAAAATCATGGGTGTGAATGTCTATTAATCCCGGAGTAACATACATGCCTTTTGCGTCTACCACCTGTGCTGCATTTTTTGTATCGATATTCTTGGCCACCTTCATTATTTTGCCACTATCAATAGCAACATCCATTACCTGGTCAATGTTATTTTTTGGATCCATCACGTGCCCTCCCTTAATAACGATACTATATGATTGTGAAATAACCGGGCTTGTTGCGACACATAGGGCCGCAATGAGAATCACGAATTTTTTTTTCATCTAAATTTTTTTATGGTTTTCAGTTGAGACAACGATGTCTCTATTTCTTTCTTTCTTAATAAAAATCTAAACCGCCTTACTTAAAATTTCTTTTACCCTGCGAGCTACAACATCTACCTGGTCGGGTCTCAATAATACAACCCCAATATTCAATACATTATCATTGCCATTTGCCACAATACTAGGTGTGCCATTTTTTAGCTGCTCCAGCACGTCCTTAGGTGTAGTCTTTACTTTTTGCTGGTCCCAGGTGAGATGCAAGCTGGGAAAGGCATTGGCCGGTCCTGGCTCAACATGGGTTTCACCTTTTACACTGGCGATGGTTTCGAGATGTGATTGTATACGACTGATGCGATTCAGCCAATCCTGCCATTCTTTTTTATGATCTCTTTCGACGTAAGACTTCAATGCGGCGTACATGCCAAACATCTCTTCTTTATTCACTTTCATTGGCCGGCCAATGGGTGCCTCATGTGGACTGTGATTTAGTTTAGCTGCTTCAATCAGATCTTTTCTGCCAAATAATAACCCGGCACTTTGCGGACCGCGAATCATTTTACCACCAGAAAATGTAACAAGATCAAAACCCATTTTTTGATACTTAAAAAGGTTTTCAACGGGTGGCACATCAGCTGCTGCATCTATAAAACTTGGTATTTGATGCTTTTTGCAAAGCGTTATAAAATCTTCGCGGGTTACACTGGAACTACCGGCGGCATTGAAGAACAAAGCCAGTACTGTATTACCGTTGAAAGCTTTATCCATCTCGTCATTTCCCTCAACTTCAATAATTTTTGCACCTGTTGTAGTAATAGCCTGGTCGAAAAGATAACGATGACTCTTTTGCATAATAACTTCCGGCCGAGGTCCCGGAAGATTAGGTAATAATTTTATTTTTTCAGGGTCAGTGCCGGTGATAGCGGCAGCGGCTCCAAGAAGCAATGCACATGCAGCTCCGGACGTAACCATGGCCGCCTCGCAGTGCAGCATCTCGGCAATCTTAGCGCCAACTTTATCTTGCAGGTCATACATATTTGCAAAGTCATGCGCTGTTGAATTGATAGCGTCCAATGTTTCCGGCATCATTAACGAGCCAGATAAAAACGTCATAGTTACTCCGGCATTTATTACCCGGGTAACTCCTAACTCTTTAAATAAATCTCTTGACGGAGTGGGTGGTTCGGCGAAGACTGATTCCGAAGCCAGCACTCCGCCCATAACTCCGCCTGAAAGGGGTAATAAGCTTAGTCCTTTAAGAATATCTCTGCGTTTCATAATTTCATTTTAGTTAATAATAATTTTTATTGTTTTAAATACGGTAATGCAAAATACTAAGCAGAAGCTTTGATGAGTTCTTCCCTGATTCTGTTTGCAACTATTTTTACCTGTTCGGGTCTCATCATCCACGGCGAAACAGTAATCGAATTTTTACCACCGCCGTACGCTTCAATGGAAGGGTTGCCATTTCTTAATTTCGTTAAGAGATCATCTCCGGAAAATTTTACTTTATTGGTGTCCCATTTTATATTGAGCGTAGGAGTGTGGTCTGCAATCGGCGGAACGTAAGATTCCGTTGTAACTCCATTAACTGTTTCAGCCGCTTTTGCAATCAGCGAGACACGATTTTCCCAATCCTTCCATTCTTTATCATGATCCTGGCTAATGTATCTTTCCAACGCTACATACATTCCAAGTATTTCTTCTTTATTGACTTTCATGCCTCTTCCTATTGTGCCGGAATGTGGAGACGAATTTAAACGGGCTGCTGCGATGATCTCTTTTTTGCCCATTAAAATTCCCGAACTCTGTGGTCCACGAATTGCTTTGCCGCCTGACAACGCTACGAAACTAAAACCCATATCGTTAAATTTCCAAAGATTTGATAACGGTGGAATATTTGCTGCAATATCAATGGAGGTTGGCAAATTGTGTTTATTCGCTAATGCTATCCATTCTTCATGCATAATTTTTCCATTAGGTGCACCGCTTCCTAAGAAATGCATAGACGCAGTTTTTTCGTTTACAGCCCTATCAACATCGTCCGGTGTTTCTACGTAAATTAATTTGGCACCGCAATTAAGAAATGCGTGATTATAATCAATTTGATGTCCTTTCTGTATAATCACTTCCGATTTCATTCCGGTTCCTTCCAGTTGAGGAAGTTGTTCCACCTTCTTTAAATCAGTACCAGTAAGGATTCCAGCCATACCCAGCATTAAAGCAGAAAAAGCACCTGCAGATACCAGCGCTGCTTCAGAATGAACCATCTTAGCAATTCTTTCTCCTACTTTGTCCTGCAACTCTTCCATCATGCAGAAATCTTTTGAACTGTCGTTAATAGCTTCCAATACGTAATCGTGCATTAGGGAACCAGACATAAACGTTATGGTTCCTCTTGCATTTATAAATGTGCGAACGCCCAGTTCTTTAAACAAATCCCTCTTTGGCACAGGTGGCTGAGCATATACTGGTTCTGAAGCGAGTACTCCGCCGATTACACCACCGGAGAGGGGCAACAAGCTCAATCCCTTTAGAATATCTCTGCGTTTCATCGAATGTTTTTAGCGATTATGATTTTACCTTTGTTGTTATTATAGATAAGCAATGCAATCCATTTCCACCAACGAATTACCCGGTACGCCACCCTTGGCAACGGCAACGGTTGTACGAACAGGAGGATTCTTTCCAAAACGTCCTTTATATACTTCATTCATTCCCTGGTAATCGGCTATATCATTTAGAAAAACACTCACCTTCAAAACTTTTTCCATTGATGAACCGGCTTTAATCAACTCATCCTCCAATCCTTTCAACACAATTTCAGTATGTGCTTTTATTTCAAAAGGTTCAACGTGGGCTCCCTTGCCGGCGATATAAACAAGATCGCCATGAATGGTGTGGCCTGAAAATAAAGGCACATCCTGGAAGTCAGTAACATTGCCAACCCGTTTTTCTTTACCGGTAATTCCTGTTGCTTTTGCCGCAAAGCCTAACCCTACTAATGCGGTGGCGGAGGCCAACATTTTTTTAATTAATGATCTTCTTTCTGTTTGCATAAATTAAATTTTTAAAGGTTATATAATTGGTTTGATAAAAAACTTTATAAAAATTCGCTGTTATTTGCAGGTCTTTCGTTTTAATGACAAGCAATAATTTCTTTTATTAGAGATTGTATTGCGTCAATATTGAATCATTGTTTCCGAAAAAATCGCTGTTTATATTCCTGTCTATTTAAAATTTAATTAGAAAGATTATTAACTTGAAATTCTCCTTCTTCATCAACAGATAACAATTGATTCAATCCTTTGTAAGAACCTTGAATCCAAAATTGCTTATCGTCCGCCTTCAACTCAATTGTAAAATCTTTTCCATTTAATAAGGGATCACTCTTATACAACTTATTTAATTGCTTTATTTTATTCGCGTATTTCCCATGTACTCTTTTAAATTCCTGTTGTAAATAATAATACTTCCATAGAAGCAGTTTCAATTTTTCTATTTGCTCAGAGAGAAATCCTGCCGGAGCTAATTTATCTGAAAACTGCACATAGCCCCATCTTTCGGGATAATGTAAATTAATTATTCCCTGCGGAGACCAAACGTTATAATGCTCAGGCAATGGTTTACCCGTATTAATATCTTTCCGTCGCATGTATGACCCGTTTAGTGTATCAAGGTCCCATTGTACTCTTGAAAAATTCATTCGCCAAATAGTTCCAACTCCCGGATGCCTGTCACCACTAAGGTTAACTGACTTGAAAGGAATCGCCAATTCAATACTCCATCCTTTGTCTATATCAGTAGGATTGTTAATTGTTCCATTTAGTTGTATGGCCTTCTTCAAACCTTTTATGTCCCAACTGGTTAAATTTTTTCCACCGTTGCGATAAGGCTTTGGCATAAATAAATCCCATACAGTTCCGTATGCATTAATTTGAAATTCAAAATAATTAAAATTGCTTCCTGACGGATCAATAAACATTTCAAATGCATTATCCTGGAAAACCGGTTCGTCATGTTGAGTTATCGAAGCCCATAAGTTGGTTTCATCAAGGCGGGCAAATAAATATAAGTAATCATTATCCCATAACATTTTACATTGAGTTCTTAATAAGGAGTTGCTTTCGGCGCCACTTTCAATATCCGTGAACTGCTCCATCCAGGGAACTTTATTCCAGTCTTTTTCATCATCTTTCCCATCTATCGTTATATTCTCAGTAGCCCTCAGTATCGTGTATTGCAATGGAACTTTTAATAGCCGCTTTAAATTTATACTGTTTAATTGTGCGTCAACTATTTTACAAAAAAGTGAAGCGAATAGAACAAATAAGATGAATACGCCTGTTTTTATTCTCATTTTTAGTACTCCATCAATGTTATTATTTCCCTTGTTTATTTACTTTTCCCGCCCAATGCCTTCCTCGTATTGCTAACATCCTCCAGTGTAACTGCGCTGGCGTTATTATTAAAATTTTGCCTGATGTAAGTCAATATCTGGGCAATATTTTCATCCGATAAAAGATTGAGTCGTGGCATTTTATTATTATAGGATTTTCCTTTTACCGTAATGTTTCCATCGAGGCCGCCCAATACAATTGCAATTAATGGGGTTTTATCGCCCGTAACCCATTCTGAACCACTTAAAGGCGGAAACCGATCATTTCCCAATCCATCTCTCTGGTGGCAAACAGAACAATAAGTGTTAAAAGTTTTCCCTGCTGTAGGTACACTTCCTCTATCCAAATTATCACTTATTGAGTCAGGTATTTTTATATTCGTGGCCTCATTTTTTCGTTTAACCATATCCGCCAGATCTGCTTCACCGAACTTACTGGTGTCTCCTTTATACATCACGCGCCATATTTTTCCCTTTTCAGAATCGGAAATATATAAAGACCCGTCCGGCCCCATTGACAATCCCATAGGGCGGTATTTTGCATCACTGGTATTAACAACTGTATCTACACCTGCAAAACCGTCAGCAAAAACTTCCCACGGGCCCGAAGGTGCCCCATTTTTAAATGGAACAAAAGCCACAAAATACCCGGACTGTGGATAGGGGGCGCTGCTCGTTGATCCATGAAATGCTATGAACGCCCCGTTTTTATAGTGTGCAGGAAATTGATTACCGGTATAAAACAATAAATCGTTCGGTGCAAAGTGCCCCGGGAAACCTATCAACGGTTGCGTGTAATCGGCACCGTTACCTTCCTTTTTCCCATCACCGCCATACTCCGGATTTAGCATTAATTTCCCTTTTATTTCATCATAATAATAGTATGGCCAACCTACATCTGAACCTTGTTTCAATTTTAGAAATTCTTCGGCGGGCAAAACGGCACCTTCCCATTCAGAATAATAATTTGGCCAGGTGGCGTGCAAATAATCTCTGCCATGCATCATCGTAAATAGATTATGGTCCTGGTCGTTCCACTCCAATGCCACGATGCTTCGTAAGCCCGACGCGAATTTTTGCCCGTCTTTTTGAAATTGATCTGTTTTGTTTGCATCAAATTTCCAGATGCTTGCCCGGTTCACAAGTATGGGACATGGATCCATACCTGGCGAAAATGGTGTTCTGTCTTCGGACTGGCAACAATCGGACGGAGCGCCAAAGGGAATGTACATATTTCCCTTATCATCAAATGCAATAGGCTTGGTATCATGTTGTCTCGGTGGCTGTGTGTCAGTTAATAGTAATTCAATTTTGCTATCAGGGACTAGTTGGCCCGGCGTTAGCTTCTGCCTGAAAACTCTTGTTACAGAACTGAAATAAAGATAACCGTTGTGTATTCTCATACCGGTTCCATAACTGCTTTTATCGTTATAATCGTCAAAATCTTTAATGATGTCGGCTTTGCCATCATTATCCTCATCTCTCAAGGCCGCATTTCCTCCTTCCGCAGTTGGGAATCGCAATTTCACATACACGTCACCGTTAGAGTTTACAGCGATGTGCCTGGCTGCGCCCTCAAGGCTGTCAACAACAACTACTGCTTCAAATCCTTTCGGTAGCACAAGGCCGCCATTGTCTGGATCGCCCGGTGGCAATCCTCGCCGCCGGCACTGAGTAAAATAAACGAGAATAAAAAAAGAGAGTAATACTAAAAAGCCGCTCAGCCTCATATCGTGGAGTTTATTTTTTTGATGATTAAAATTTAATGTTATTCAACATGGCCACTTACTTCAGGAGTTGTGATGCCATTTAAATCGTATACAATTTTTCCGGCACGAATCGTCGCCTCACACTCAAGTCGCTCTTTGCCTTTTAATTTATAACCAAGCCTATCCCAAAATCCAAAGTTTCCTTTTCGTAGATTTAATATGGCGATGTCGGCCACTGAACCAGCTGATAAATTTCCTAATTCTTCGTGCTTAATTTCCTTTGCCGGATTCCATGTGCTTGCCTGGATAACGTTTGGTAAATCCATACCCATTGCCAGGAACATCGACATAATGTTCAGCATATTTTTCATTGCCGCATTCATACTTCCTGTGTGCAGGTCGGTGCTGATTGAGTTGGGAAAAAAGCCGCTTTTGAGCGCTGGAATGGCCTGGCGAAAATCGAAGCTTGCGCCGCCAAAGCCAACATCGAATACAATTCCTCTTTGCTGAGCAGGCAATACAAACGGGTTAAGTTTTCTTGTAGTTGTATCGACAATCGGGTCCCTTCTTTTTAATTCAGTAAAAGTGTGCGTATAAATATCGCCCGGACGAAGGTGGTTGAAAAATAGTTCTTCAATTGATAAAGGCGGGTGAGAATCGTCGCCACCAAAATCAATCATTACCGGCAAACCTGTTATTTTACCCGCTTCCACTGCACTATCTACCGGGATCCATTTTGCAGCTTCGAAGTGGGCAACTTTAAATCCAACTATATAATTTTTGTATTGTTTTGCAACATAAGCGGCCATTTGCGGATCCATGTCATTAGCATTCTGTTCATAAGCACCTCCTCTCATACCAGCCCCGACGATATTCAGAAAAGCCAGCACTCTTGTTTGAGATCTGTCAATTGCTTGTTCTTTAAAGAGTGGAAATGTTCTCCACCCGGAACTTCCGGCATCAACTACCGTAGTAACGCCTACCCGAAAAGTAAATCCATCAGGTACTATTGCAGCTGTAGCATCCATTAAATATTGATCGGGATTATTCCCGTAAAAATCATGCGTATGAATATCGATGAGGCCCGGTGTGACATACATGCCATGTGCATCCACAACTTGTACGGCATCCTTTGCGTCGATGGTTTTTGCAACCTTGACGATTGTATCGTTTTTGATGGCGATATCCATCAATTCATTAATATTACTCTTAGGATCGATAACGTGGCCACCCTTTATAACGATACTGTAAAGTTGAGCCTGAACATAATTCTCACCGGTGCAAAACAAAGAGAACAGCAAAAAACATTTTTTTAGCATCGCGTTTATTGGAAATTTTAAGAAATTAATAAATACAACTATCCCGCAAGTCAATCATCAGGAGGAAGCCACAGAAAGTTCTTCTTTAATTCTCCTGGCAACAATCTTTTCTTCGCCCTTCTTTAACATAAAAACGGTCAGGCTTATGCTGTTATCTTCGTCGCCCCAGGAAATAACTTCTATTGAAGGATTCCCGTTACGCAATTTATCTCCAAGATTTTCGCGTGTTGTCCTTATTATATTCTTATCCCAAGCAATTTTTAACTTAGGCGTGTGATTAGCAATGGGGGGAACACTAATTTCAGTCGTAACGCCCTTAATATTTTTAACTGCATTGTTTATATAACCTACGTTGTCTTCCCACATCTTCCACTCTTTATCATGATCCTTATTGACATATGCATCCAGCGCCGCATACATTCCCAGCATTTCTTCCTTATTGACTTTCATACCCCGACCTATTGTAACTCCGTTAGGAGAATCATTTAAACGGGCTGCTGCAATGATATCCTTTTTGCCCATCAATATTCCTGTACTCTGCGGGCCCCGTATTGCTTTGCCGCCGGACAAGGCGACGAAACTAAAACCCATATCATTGTACTTCCAGAGATTCGATACAGGTGGCACGTCAGCGGCAATGTCAATTGTTGCCGGCAGGTTATGTTGTTTTGCAAGTTGCAACCATTCATCATGCATAATTTTTCCTTCAAGTGCATTGCAATTTAAGAAATGCATAGACGCAGTTTTTTCGTTCACAGCCTTTTCAACATCATCAGCTGTTTCGACAGGAATGATTGTGACACCCGTATTATAAAGTGCTTGTTCATATCCGTCAAAGTGGCCTTTCTGTAATATCACTTCTGATTTAATTCCTGACTCTTGCAAACGATGCGGGATTTGCTTGACTTTTGCCTGGTCCATCCCCGTAAGGATTCCTGCAGTACCAAGTGTTAAGGCGGAGAACGCCCCCGCTGTAACCATCGCGGCTTCAGCGTGTACCATTTGCGCAATTTTTTCACCTACTTTATCCTGCACTTCATTCAACATGCAAAATTCTTTGGCGCTGTAGTCGATCGCATTCATTACCTCATCATCCATGAGAGATGCGGTCATTGTAGTATATGTTCCTGCGGCATTAATGAAAGTGCGGATACCGAGTTCTTCAAGGAGGTTACGCCTTGATGGCGATTTAGAACGTGGTCCTGCTTTAGATTCTGTGGGCAGCATGGTACCCAAAAGGCTTCCGCCCAGGGGTAAGAGCGTTAATCCTCTGATAATATCTCTGCGCTTCATTTTAATTTATTTAATGGTGATGGAAATTAATATTAGTTCTTTATTAAAAGCGATTATGCCAAACCGTTATAGACATTTTCAACAACGTAACTTTTATTTTTTTCTTTGCATTTTCCATTCTCTGCCTGGCGTACCTACGCGGAAAGTCTCCAGATTACCCATGTCCATTAGCGTCACATAAACTGTGCAGCCATCTACTCCTCCGAAAGCCACATTGGTAGGTTTTTTCCCAATTAATTTTATTTCCATTAATAATTGTCCGTTTGGAGAAACTTTTGCCACAACACCTTTTCCTATGCGGGCGATATATAAATTCCCCGCAACGTCGCAACGCATACCATCGCAACCAAAATCAGGAAATTCAATTAATAAACTTTTATTGCTTAAGTCACCTTTGCGTGATAAATCATAAGACCATACTTTTCTGCCTGCATTTACATATAATTTCTTTTCATCAGGACTTACTTCAATTCCATTGGCTGGTCCGTTTAGTGTATCTAATAAAGTGATCTTTCTGTGCCTGTCAATTCCCCAGATGCGGCCGGTGTTTAATTTAAAGTTTGGATCGCTGGCGTAAACACGGTTCTTGCTGTCAATGGCAATATCGTTAGGCTGCGTCATCTTTGATTCATGAGCAAAAACGGTGATCTTTTTGGTCCTCATATCAACCTTCAGCACATTATGTTTTGTGTAGTCTGCAATGAACATATTGCCGTGGCTGTCAAACCTGATTCCATTTCCAACACTGCTATCTGGAAGATCAATAAATAAAGCTGGATTTCCTTGTGTGGTGATAATTCCAATCGTCCCCTCGCGGGCAAAATTTACAGCATAAACATTACCGGATCTATCTACAGCCGGACCTTCTACGCCATGGGTAAAACTTCCCGGAGCTGTAAATTCTGTCGATTTATATAATGCGGATGAATCAAGAACCTGAGCATCAGTCAGGGGACAAAAACCAGTGAGTAATAGAATAACAATTGAGATAGCTGATATTGTGTTAAATAAAGATCGTCTATGCTTCATTATAGTTTCAAATTAGAAAATCCTTAAATGGTTTATATTTTTTCAACAAAATATATTATGTATAAATATGCTGTCGGCAAACATTCCGCTGACAAAAAATAATTGCAGATGATTTCTTATAGAAACATATAATCATTATCACTTAAGTGCCGGTCTATACAATTCAGAATCTCTTAATACGATAATCGAATTTAATGTTGATAATGTTATAATCTTATGTTGTTAACCAAGTTATCATTTAGCATCTTGAATGTTCTCTCACTAAATATAACGAAAGGTCTTTTAAATATTAAAGTCAATCGTTTGCATAAATATATTTTAAAGAGGAAGGAAGAAATTTTTTGGCCACTTTAAAAATATTTCAGCTTTGACTTTGAATGTGTCGATTCCTTCCCTGGAAATTATGAGTGGTAAAGCCCTTTTTTGAATAAACCTTATTTTTGCGATCAAATAAATATTCATGAAAAAACTTGGTTTCTTTTCGATGTACATTTTATTCCTGGGTGTCAATTGTTTTGCCCAGGATTCTTCATTCACCATTAACGGCAAGTTCGAGAAAATACAAAAAGGCATTGTTTATCTAAGTATCTATGAATCCGGTAAAACCATCCAGGATTCTGCTTCCATCAATGATGGTAATTTTAAATTCACCGGCTTTGTTAAAGATCCATTTTTTGCAACGTTAACCATGCCTTCTGCAAAGCCAAGCGATTACTTTGCTTTTTATATAGAACCGGTAACGATGAGTATTTTAGGCCGTGGCGATTCACTTCAGCTTCTTACCGTAAAAGGTTCTCCCATCAACGATGAAGATAGACTGTTGAAAGAAAGAATGAAATACGTAACCAAATGGGAAGATGCAAATAGCAAAATTTTCGAAGAAGCTTATAAGGACAAGAATAAAAAAATAATGGATAGCCTTGATGAAGTAGATTTTGCAGTTCTGGCAGAAAAACGAAAAGTTGTTTCTGAATTTGTAAAAGCATATCCAAATTCTTTACTTGCTGCAATGGCCATATATGAAAATTATGCCTATTATGCTGAGGCCAATGAAGTTCAGCCTTTGTACGATATGCTTTCCCCCGAAATTAAAAATTCGGCGAAAGGAAAGGAGATAAAAAAAATGATTGATACTTATAGCAATGTTGCTATAGGTAAAATAGCCCCGGAAATTTCACAAACTGCAACTAATGGAAAAATGCTGAGTTTGTCTTCTTTGCATGGCAAATATGTGCTGGTAGATTTTTGGGCAAGCTGGTGTGGCCCATGTCGTCGTGAGAATCCAAATATTGTTGCTGCATACAATAAGTTTAAAGACAAGGGTTTTACCATTTACGGAGTTTCGTACGATTTAAAAAAAGATAAATGGGAGAAAGCCATCAAAGACGATAAATTGAACTGGAACCAGGTTTCAGATTTGCAGGGTTGGAAAAACAGCACTTCCGATCAATATGGTATCAAGGCCATTCCAGCGAACCTTTTGCTTGACAAGGATGGGAAAATCATTGCAAAGAATATTTTCGGTAAAAAATTAACTGATAAACTTTCTGAGTTGATGCCTTAATGGTATTTTTATCGCAATGAGTTTTGCTCATTTGCCTCTTAACCGATATTTTTGCCAATCAATTTTTAATTTAATGAAAGAAGTAGCATTTAGAGAAGCATTACGTGAGGCGATGAGTGAAGAAATGAGGCGTGACGAGAACGTTTTTTTAATGGGTGAAGAAGTAGCAGAGTATAACGGGGCTTATAAAGTAAGCCAGGGAATGCTGGAAGAGTTTGGTGAAAAAAGGGTAATAGATACACCGATTACTGAGCTTGGATTTACTGCCATAGCTGTTGGCGCTGCTCAGAATGGCTTGCGTCCAATTGTAGAATTCATGACGTGGAATTTTGCAACTCTTGCTATTGACCAGATTTTAAATACAGCGTCAAAAATGCTGGCTATGAGCGGCGGACAAGTGGGTTGCCCGATCGTTTTTCGTGGACCAAATGGAAGTGCCGGACAACTGGGTGCACAACATTCGACAGCCTTTGAATCGATGTATGCAAATATTCCCGGGCTTAAAGTAATATCAGTAAGCAATCCATACGATGGTAAAGGATTGTTGAAAAGTGCTATTCGCGATAATGATCCCGTAATATTTATGGAAAGTGAGGTAATGTATGGCGAAAAAGGGCAAATACCGGAAGAAGAATATTTAATACCAATTGGTAAGGCAAAAGTAGTACGTGAAGGAAATGACGTTACTATTGTTTCTTTCAATAAAATGATGAAAGTTGCATTGGGTGCAGCAACTGAACTCGAAAAAGAAAATATAAGTGCAGAAGTAATTGATTTAAGAACTATTCGCCCAATGGATTGGCAAACTATTCTTGAATCAGTTAAAAAAACTAACCGGCTGGTTATAGTTGAAGAACAATGGCCATTTGCATCTGTCTCGTCTGAGATAGCTTATCGCATACAAAAAGAAGGATTTGATTACCTGGATGCCCCGGTAAGAAGAATCACGTCGGCAGATGCGCCAATGCATTATGCGCCCAATCTTGTAGCTATGTATTTACCCGATGTTCCCCGTACTGTTAAGCTGGTTAAAGAAGTTATGTACCTAAAAAAATAATCTCCTTTTTAGGTTAATAAAGCAGTATATCTATTAATGTTGAAAACGATTCAGCATTATTTTAAATAAGTAATTTATGAATACCGGCAATTTTTATTATCCCCTTCCTTCCAACGAACCTGTACTAAATTTTGCGCCGGGAAGTACAGAAAGAGAACTGGTAAAAAGTACTTTAAAAGAACTGAAAAGTAAGAAGGCGGACATTCCAATGTACATAGGTGGTGATGAAGTGCGAACCGGAAATAAAGTCGCTATAAATGCTCCTCATGAAAAGAATCATGTACTCGGCAATTTTCATTTTGGAGATGCATCTCACGTAAAAAAGGCTATTAATGCGGCTTTAAAGGCAAAAGACAAATGGTCAGCAGCCAGTTGGGAAAATAGGGCCAATATTTTTTTAAAAGCGGCTGAGCTTCTTGCTACAAAATTCCGGCCTTATATTTTGGCTACAACCATGCTCGGTCAAAGTAAGAATGTTTACCAGGCCGAGATTGATGGTGCCTGTGAGTTGATAGATTTTTTAAGATTTAATGTTCATTTTCTAAGTGAAATTTATAAACAACAACCTTCGAGTAGCCCTGGTGTTTATAACCGGATGGAATATCGTCCGCTTGAAGGATTTATTCTTGCCATAACGCCGTTTAATTTTACAGCAATAGGTGGGAACCTTCCTACTTCCGCAGCCATGTGCGGCAACACGGTTGTTTGGAAATGTGCCCATACGCAGGTCTACAGCGCTCAGATGTTCATGCGTATTTTAAAGGAAGCTGGTCTGCCCGATGGTGTTATTAATTTGATTTATGTGGATGGGCCGGTTTTAGGTGAGGTTTGTTTTAATCATCCGGATTTTGGCGGAATTCATTTTACAGGAAGTACCGGAGTATTCAATAGCATGTGGGAAACGATTGGGAAAAATACAAAGCTGTATAAATCTTATCCAAGAATAGTTGGTGAAACAGGCGGTAAGGATTTTGTACTGGCTCATAAAACTGCCGATGTTGACGTGGTGGTTACGGCTTTATGCCGCGGCGCATTTGAATACCAGGGACAGAAATGTTCGGCCGCATCGCGGGCATATATCCCTTCCAACATTGCACAACAAGTAAAAAAGAAATTAGTTGCTGAAATAAAAACAATGAAGATGGGCAGTGTGGAAGATTTTACCTGCTTCATTAATGCGGTAATTGACGAAAAGAGTTTTGATAAACTTGAAGGTTATATTAAACAAGTTAAAAAAGATAAAGACGCTAAAATATTGGTTGGTGGAAAATGTGATAAAACTTATGGTTATTTTATTGAACCAACTGTAATAGAAGTTACTGATCCCCGTTATGTAACGATGTGTGAAGAATTGTTTGGTCCGGTACTAACGCTATACGTATACGATGAAAATAAATTTGACGAAGCCATTAAATTGGTTGATTCTACTTCGCCTTATGCACTCACCGGATCCGTAATTGCGCAAGACCGGTATGCGGTTGAAATTGCTACAAAAAAACTCGCCAATAGCGCCGGTAATTTTTACATAAACGATAAGCCTACGGGCGCTGTGGTTGGCCAACAACCTTTTGGTGGGGCCCGTGGAAGCGGAACCAATGATAAAGCAGGAAGCATCCTGAATTTATATCGTTGGTTAAGCGCAAGAACCATTAAGGAAACTTTTAATCCCGCAGTTAATTACAGATATCCCTTCATGAATGAGGATACTACAAATTCATGAAAACAATTCTTGACAAATATCAACTTCAGATAACAATTGAGCGACTGGCTTACCAGTTGATAGAAAATTATTCCGATCTTTCTTCATTAGTGATTATAGGAATTCAACCCAGGGGCATTTATTTATCTGATAAAATTTATGAGCAGTTAAAAAAGATCGTTCCGGATAAAGAAATACCATATGGGAAGATGGATATTACGTTTTACAGGGACGATATTCGCAAAGAATTACATAGCCCAAACCAAACCAATATTTCTTTTTCTATCGAAGATAAAAATGTAGTACTTATTGATGATGTGCTTTATACCGGAAGAACCATACGGGCAGCCTTAGACGCTCTTTTGGCTTTTGGCCGGCCCAAAAAAGTAGAGCTTTGTGTTCTTATCAATAGAAGGTATAGCCGTCAGTTACCCATCCAGCCGGACTATTGCGGAAAGGCAATTGACTCACTTATTTCGCAAAAAGTGAAAGTAGAATGGGATAAAGGGCATGTTGTTCTTTACTGACAATTAAAAATAATTTCAAAAAGATAAAAAATGCCTCTTCAGATAATTTTTTTATTTAGCTTTGACCTTTAATGCAACTTTCTACCAAACATCTCCTGGGCATTAAAGATTTACAACTCAGCGACATTGATCTTATTCTTTCAACAGCTACCCAATTTAAAGAAGTATTACAAAGGCCTATAAAAAAAGTGCCATCGCTTCGTGATACAACTATTGTGAACTTGTTTTATGAAAACTCCACCCGTACGAGAATTTCGTTCGAATTAGCAGAAAAGCGGTTGAGCGCTGATACTTTAAATTTTTCCGCCTCTGGTTCATCTGTATCAAAGGGCGAAACTTTGCTGGATACTGTTAACAACATCCTTTCGATGAAAGTTGATATGGTTGTTATGCGGCATAGTGCAAGTGGCGCTCCTCATTTTTTGTCAAAGCATATACCTGCAGCGATCATCAATGCCGGTGATGGCATAAACGAACATCCGACGCAAGCTTTGTTAGATGCGTTTTCAATAAAGGAAAAATGCGGCACGCTGGCAGGTAAAAAGATTGTGCTGGTTGGCGATATCATGCACTCAAGGGTAGCGCTTAGCAATATCTATTTATTGAAAAAGGCAGGCGCGGAAGTTATGGTGGCAGGACCGCCGACGTTGATTCCAAAATATATAAGAGAAGCATTTGATATTCGCGTTGAATATAATCTTAAAAAAGCATTGCTTTGGTGTGATGTTGCCAATGTATTACGTATCCAGTTGGAAAGACAAAGCCAGGTTTTATTTTCTTCGCTGAGGGAATATAACCTGGCTTACGGTGTAAGTAAGAAATTATTGGAAAGCATCAATAAAGAAATTGTGATCCTTCACCCGGGGCCTGTGAACAGGGGAGTAGAAATAGATAGTGATGTGGCAGATTCAAAGCAATCCATTATTTTACAGCAGGTAGAAAACGGCGTTGCCGTGAGAATGGCTGTTCTTTATTTGCTTAGTAATAAACAAAATTTTAATTAGAAAAATTGACGGAATATTTTGTTTATTGGAATTTACGTAATAGTTTTTTTAGCAAAAATTAATCAGGTAGCATGGAAAGAATTTGTTTATTCCCCGGAACTTTTGATCCTGTGACACTTGGCCATACCGATATTATTAACAGGGCGCTTCCACTGTTTGATAAACTCGTTATCGGCATTGGAAGAAACAGCAATAAGACGGCGATGTTTTCTGAAGAGCGAAGGCTTCAATGGTTACGGGAAATTTATAAAGAAGAACCCAAGATTAATGTTCTGGCTTATGATGGGCTAACGGTTGAATGTTGTAAATCAATTGGAGCTGATTTTATTTTAAGGGGAATTCGTTACGTGAATGATTTTGAATATGAGAAAGCTATTGCAGATATGAATCGCAGCCTGGCGCATAATGTTGAAACCATCTTTTTAACCTGCCTTCCCGAATTTACGTCTGTTGCGAGTACGCTTGTACGTGATGTTATACGAAATGGGGGAGATGTTTCTCAATTTCTTCCTGAAGCCGTCAAAAATAATATTAAATAACATGGCAATCTGGTTCGATAAAAAAATAACCATTGAAAAACTTAAAGGTTTAGGAAAAGATTCTATGGCCGGATTTTTAGGGATGGAATGGACTGCAATCGGGGACGATTTTTTAAAGTTGTCAATGCCGGTAAATGAGCGTACGACCCAGGTTTATGGAATCCTGCACGGAGGCGCTTCGTGCGCCCTGGCAGAAACAGTGGGAAGTGTGGCTTCGGCTCTTGTTATTGACCAGGATAAATTCTATTGCGTGGGACTCGAAATTAATGCAAACCACGTAAGAAGTGTGAGGCAAGGCCTTGTTATTGGTACTGCGACGCCGTTGCATTTGGGTAGAACCACTCATGTATGGGACATAAAAATTCATGATGAGATGCAAAAATTGGTATGCGTGAGCCGGCACACAGTTGCTATAATCCCGAACAATGGTATCATGCCCAGGATATAATTGCCAATTCTGGTGGCACCGGGCATTATGCATTTTTTAAAACAGAAATGATAGTTGGAAAAGTATTGCCAAAGAAATTGCTTAACTCCTTCTTCCCAACCCAACGAATTTCAGTTATATCTTCCTCGGTTTGTGGATCGGGGACATCTTCACCTGACGCCAGCATCTTGTACCAATGAGATTCTTTAAGAATGTGTTTTCCAAATTCAACATAGGTATGATAGGTAGTATTTATTTCTTCTCCGGGTGTAATGTGTGTCAGTCCGGTTTCCTCACGTACTTCTCTTACAGCGCATTGCAATAATGTTTCATTATCGTCGAGTTTACCTTTTGGCAGATCCCATTTTCCGCGACGAAAAATAAGCAGGATTTGTCCTGCCTTATTTTTTACAAGACCTCCGCCGGCTTTTACCAGCTTAAAATGTTTAAAGAATTCTTTTTTGAGTTTATTAAAATTTTCATGAATTATGATTCCGGCATGGAATTCTTTTTTCCCAATTTCATGAAGTAATGAATTTACTGCGGCAGTAGAAAGCTCATCGATGAAAACTGCGTCCGGATGATGCCTAACCTCTTCAATTTCCCTGGTTAACTCATCACATAAATAAACAGGTTTTTCTCCAAAGTAAATTGTTATATAGCTCATAGCTGTATATTATCTTCGCTGTATGAATAATAAAAAAGCCGTTGCGGAAAAGCTATTACAAATTAATGCAATTAAATTGAGTATAGATAAACCTTTTACCTGGGCCAGCGGATGGAAGAGCCCAATATATTGTGATAACCGTAAGATACTTTCTTATCCATATGCCAGGGATTTTATTAAATCTGAAATGTGCAATACAGTTTTTCAAATGTATGAAAATGCTGAAATGCTTGCAGGAGTTGCCACTGCGGGCATACCCTGGGGGGCAATGGCTGCTGACCAGCTTAAGCTTCCTTATATTTATGTGAGGCCAAAACCAAAAGAACACGGACTTGGAAACCAGATCGAAGGGTATTATCAGCCCGGAAAAAAGGTTGTAATAATCGAAGATCTCATTTCTACAGGTAAAAGTAGTCTGCAAGTAGCAGAAGTGTTGAAAAAGGAAGGGCTTATTGTTGAAGGAATGGTTTCAATATTTAATTATGGGTTTGATGTTGCCAGGACAGCCTTTAACACCGCAAAAATAACCTACCATTCTCTTACCGATTATGATACAGTTATTACATTGGCGATTGAAAAAAACTACGTTTCGGAAAAGGATCAAAACACCTTGTTAAACTGGCGGGCCGATCCTGCAAATTGGAGTGTAAAACCCTAAATTCGTAAAAAAAATAGTTAATGAACAGCGTTATTCTTAGCCTAATTATGCTGGCGGGTTTTGCAACGTCAAGCTATGCTCAGCAAAAGGCCATCCAAAAAGCCGTTATCCAAACACCAAATGTTCAATGTGAAGCCTGCAAAACGAGGATTGAGAATCATTTGGCTCATGAAGATGGGATTTCATCGGTAAAAGCGGATTGGAGAAGACACACAGTAACTGTTGCGTGGTATACCGATAGAACCAATATTGAAAATATTAAAACCGAATTGGCGAATCTTGGTTACGATGCGGACGATGTAACCGCAGACCCCGATGCCTATAAGAGGCTTCCCATTACATGCCAGCATGTGACCCATCCTCCAGCACCAAAAAAATAAGAAATTTCAAGTGATAACCGTTTGTCAGAATAATGAAAAGGTTTCTTTGGTCTCATAGTTAACCGGGAAACTCATAAATACGTTTGCCTTGCCGATTCTTATCTTGCCGGTCAACTTTACTGTCACTTCTTTTCCGGTTAAAGCGCTCCACGCATTTTTATAAATATTCTGCATGTCTACGTCAAATTTTACCGGCAACATAAAGGTGTCCCTACGCGGAATCCTGATAAGTGTATCTAATGAGCTATGCCCCAGCATACTGCCATCTACGTAGATATCCATATCACTGTTCTTTAATTGCATTCCGAAATTGTTTGGATTATAATAAACAATATCTAAACTCACTGTCGAATTATTAAATCCCAGCTTCTGTATGGAAAAATTATGAAATGATTGATATTCCAGTTCCTTAGGGGAGGAACATGATAAAATCATTAGGACAGAAATGAGAGAAAGTCGCGTCAAATTTTTCATGTTTCAAAAATTGGTTTTGTCTGCCTAATAAATTTCCTGATACTTCTTCACAATTTAAAGTAAACTATCTATCGCAGGTTCATGTACAAATCTTTTTGGTTAAACATTATAACTTTAAACCACCAGACGATTACTCCATTTTCGCATCCAAAATTTGTTTACGCATGTTAAGAATGTTGGCCCCTACATTACTGGGTTGAAAATATATTGTGCGGATAATAGTTTACACCTGGCAGAAACATGCTCATTCTTTCACTTAATCCGTCATTCGATTGTCGTCATACTCAATGTAAAATCTAGAAGGAAATTTTGACAGCGTCCCGACAAAATATTCCCAATGAGAAATTGGGTTTCATTCCCTTTTGAATTTTAAATTTCTCCAACCCCACCAAAATGTTGCGAAAGGTTAATCCCCCTTTTTTGACTTTAAATGCCCTCAAAGATTGCTTGTCAAGAGAATATCTTTTTGAAAAGAAAGAGGGGAAATGCCTCCGACACTATGGCATACTTTAAATAAAGGGCATAAATTTAATCTTGTGGATTGAAAATTACGTCCTGGCCCTGAACTTTCAATGATACTAAATTAGATAGTATTAACACAAAAATACTCGCAAAATTTGATGTTAATATAATTAGTATTTAATTATGTAACTAATAAGTTGTTTATTATAATATTATGATTATTATATTCTATTTAATTTTCTAATGCATGCCGGCTAAAAGCCAAATATTACCACACATTATCGAAAAATAGCAAACAACTGTCATATTTACATATATTATTTATTAAACAATAGATTATAAGTACATTATAAATCACATGTTATATTCAATTTCAAATTAATTTACTTATAAATCAAAATTATAATATATGCAGCACTGAGCAGTTGAAAAGGGCGAGAACAATTCAGTTTTAATCCGGGCAAGGTGAAATAATGACAGTTCTATAAGTGTAAGGGACTATCTTGAACGAAATTTGTGACTAAGGACTGGGCATTTTAAAATTATTGTAAATATTTGCCGTAAAATGAAAACACGATCTATATAAAACGATTTTTGGTTAAAATATTCTAATAATTTTTGAAATAGTTGAAATTTTTCAAATGGAAGGTTGACCGTAAATTTACGGTCTTGCATTATTGAAATATGTACTCTATGTTTGCATCTGTAAGTGAGAATGTTTTACCTCAACTTCTTATTTGCCACCAAATTTCTACCTGGTGTATTAACTAACCGCTTCACTATCCTTTCTGAAATCCCGCTTATTTTATTGCGACATTAGTTATTAAATAAAGAAACTCAAACACAAGAAATGAATAGAAATTCTACATTAAAAGGAAAGATTATTTTGATCTTCACTAATTCAACTTTCTTCTCTTCTTATTTCACCCAGGCATTTTCCTTTGCCCTAAAGCATCAATTTATTCAACCTGCTTTAGTAAAAGAAAGAGAAAGATCTCAGTCTCACCCCTCACTTAACAATTTGAGATCGGACTTCCGACAATAATTGATAATTTCCCCAGGAACATTTATCATTAACCGGAAGTAAAAAGCAGTTTCTATATTTAAGTGAAGTGTTTTAGAGATACGTCAATACCTTATGAAATTACAGCCCCATCCAATATTCATTGCAAATCAAAATTTTAAAAATTAAAAAATTTAAGCAATGAATACGAAACAAATAAGTAAAAGTATAATAGCCCTGGCAGTATTAATTTGGGCTTATTCAGAAGGAACATGCCAAACACAACAGGCTAAAATAAACTATACCAGTTTTACTCTAAATGCAGTTAAAAACGTAATAATGATTGACTGGGCAACAGATAATAAAGTTGCTACCAATTATTTTGAAATTCAAAGAAGCATTGATGGAGTAAATTTTAAAACAATTGCGATGGTAATGGGACCGGATCCAAAACAAACCAGTTGCGATTGTTACGAAGGCTTTGATAAGCCCTCAACCAATAGACATAAATATTTTTATCGCCTTAAGCACGTGAGCACAGACGGTGAAGTTGATTTGAGTGAAACGAAAATGCTGGCTTTAAAATAACTAATATAAAATTATTCTAACTCGTTTTCTTTGGGGGTTACAGAACCTAATTGGTTCTTAACAAACGCCGCATTTCTATGCGGCTTTTTTTATTTGGTTAGGATTGCAAGCACAAGGGTAAGAGGGCATGCCCCTATTTGCTTAAATGTCATCCATTCTCGTTATTAGTTATCGTTTCCTGTAGCGAAGCTGCATATGAAATTACATTATTAGAATCACGCTTATACGGGTTATGGTTTACCGGTTAAAGCGGAATTCTCGAATAAGCAGATAAAAATAAATGTTCCTGGAGCTTAAATACAATACAGAGGATGAGTAAAAGGGGATGCAATTATATCACGGTAAATCAGTCAACTCAACATTGATTATGCTTTTTTGACCTGGCTTGTTTGTATCGGTATCAAAAGAAAATTGTATAAACTTTTTTTGATGTAATTTATTGGACTTTAGATTGGGCTTATGCCTTGGCGATAAGTTTCCGCTCGTTATTGATGGCGCATCACTATTGCCATTGATGCACACAATAGTATTATCTTCCGCATTTCCTTCAGATGGCCGACCGGAGCTATAGTTTAGACCATATGAATTTTTATTCATGCTGTCAGCATACCAGTTCCGGGTTCTCTGGTATTCACGTTGCCTTCTGACATTATTGTTGTAAACCATGACCATCTTTCTGGGTAATAGTGAATCCCGAAGTTGATTTTCTTTGTTCATTATTTCTTTGAAAGACTTCGCCGCATTCTTTAATTTATCATCATTCTTCAACTTAGAAAGTTCTTTTGATTTTTCAATAAAAAATTCAACCTGCTCTTTCGTAGGCAATTTAGCAATCTTCACTTTTGAAAAGTTTTCACGTATATCATTTTGAACTTCGCTCCAGTTAATGTTTTCAATTTCTTTGTATGCCAGCTGTAAGTTTTCGTTTAATTTACTAACGTCAATGCTGCTAAGGTCAATGTTGAAATCGGTACTTGAAAACGGAAAATTTTTAATGTTGATAGAGGCAGGCAATTTTAACTGGCCGTCATCAAAGAAAACACGCGGCGCTTTTAAAGCCAGAGCTGGCGGCGCATTTTCTGGAAATCCGTCTGTGGCTGCTTTCTCGTTCAGGTTTTTATCCTGTTCATCAGGAAAGCCGGTAATAATTTCATTTTTGAGTGGCGCTATATCTCTTTTCCTTGGATTGTATTTAGAAATTGGTTGCTGAAAATCTTCCTTTGTTGTATTAAGTAAATTAGCAGCCTTTACTGAAAGATCATCTTTTTGGGATATGTTAGCTTCCATATTTTTCTGCAAATTTCTGTTAGCTGTTTGTTTCTTTTCACCGGGAGAAAGCCATGCCACTGAACAAATAATAGCAGTTACCAATAGCAGCGCAAGTAGTTTCTGGCCATAGTCGAATTGCGTTGAAACAACATTGCCGTTTGTTATTCTCTTGATGCGTGATAGGAGTTGCTTTTTTCCTGAAACGGCGCCAATAGCGAGTTTGAAATTGGTTTCCCGCGATTGTTCTAATCGTAATAAAGCAGATGCATAAGAGTGAGGATCGTAGCGATATTGTAATACAAAATCATCGCAACAATTTTCTCTTTCCCGCTTGATAACCTTCGACAGTAAGACGACAAAGGGATTAAAAAATAAGATTGTTTCAATAACGGCCACGACAATGTTGATTACATAATCGTTTCGTTTAATGTGCGATAATTCGTGCAAAATAATTGCCTCAAGTTGATCACCGGACAAATTATTTAATGAAGCAAAAGGGATTAGAATAACCGGTTTAATAAATCCTATTGTTGCCGGGACATCGATGTGTTGAGAAATCCACACACTTATCTTACTAGTAATTCCCATTTGTGCGGCAACTTTATTGGTAAAAGCTTCTAATTCCCTGGGAGGGCTCACTAAACGCTTGTTCGAAATAATGTACACATATCTGTAAGCGGTAATGAGCCTCACTGTCAGGAATAGTAAAAGAAAGATATAGGCAACTGACAAATATGGAAGCGATGACCCGGCGTACGATAAAAATTGCTGCAAAACAGTGGATGTGTGAGTGGCCGAAAGTTCAGGCGTGGAGGCCGATAAAGTGGCCACCGCTAATGCTGCCTGGTGACTTACCAGTTTAGAAATGAAACCTGAAACGAACAAAACAAAGGATAAGAATAAAAGTATCGTGCTGAGATTATTCTTAAACCTCGCTGATGCATTTTTATAAGAAACAGATATTGTTTCATACAGGATCCAAAGTATTAAAGCCTGCCACAAACTGTCCAGAATGGCGCTACCGAGGGCCTGTAGAAAAATTGAATGTTGCAATGCAGCAAAGTCCATTTATTCCTTTTTTAAGTTGTCAAGATATTTTTGAATTTCATCCAATTCATTTTTTGATGCTTTCTGATTACCCAAAGCCTGCAAAACCAATTGGGTAGACGAACCATAAAACAATCCTTTAATCATCTTATCCAAAAACTGTTTTTGTGTTTTTTGCATGCTGACAGCTGGTGTATAAATATGCGTCTTAGCACTGTCATCCCGGGTTACCAGTTTTTTTTCAAACATTATTTGCATCAGCTTTAAGGTAGTAGTATAGCCTGATGTTTTAGTCTTTGAAAGTTCTTCATGTACATCGCGAACGGTTGCAGATCCACGCTGCCAGAGAATTTGCAGGATTTCTAATTCGCCTTCTGTTGGATTTAAATTTTTATTTATTGCCATGTTACGACTTTATTCGTAGGCAATATACGATTTTGTTCGTAACGCAAATACTTTTTTTTGACGAATGGCATCAAATTAACTTTCTTATAGACTCTTCAGCCCCTTGTATCAGCATCCCAATAAATTATTGATTTTGTTTTCCTGATTATACAAGGTAAGTTCGTTGTAAAAATAATGATGAATGAAAACAGAAGAAGTCAGGTTTAGCTTTTCATTGTTCGAATCGATTGACGAGTTAAATAAAGAAGATGCAGAGTTGTTAAGAAAAGCGAGAGATGCGACAAAATTTGCCTATGCCCCGTATTCAAATTTCAAAGTAGGGGCCTTTGCAAGATTGGAAAATGGCGAAACCGTTAGCGGAACTAACCAGGAAAACGCATCGTTTCCTGCAGGAATATGTGCCGAAAGGACATTACTGTCAACCGCATCATCTTTGTTTCCCGGTGTCGGAATAGATGCGATCGCCATTACCTATGATAACCTGAATGGCAAAAGTGACAAGCCCGCCAGTCCTTGCGGTATTTGTCGTCAATCTTTTGTAGAATTTCAAGATAGGACTAAAAAGCAAATTCGTATAATACT
Organism: Ginsengibacter sp.; assembly: GCF_057362405.1. Lineage (NCBI taxonomy): Bacteria > Pseudomonadati > Bacteroidota > Chitinophagia > Chitinophagales > Chitinophagaceae > Ginsengibacter > Ginsengibacter sp. The sequence continues at coordinate 19,879 of NZ_JBMQQG010000016.1, read as the reverse complement.
AAGCGGCATGGAAGGTAAAGTGCAAATTATTGAAAATGCAAAGGATCTTCTTCCGCTGGTATTTGGGGCCGACGACTTGAAGTAGCCTAATTCAACACCTCGAGGCTTTTTTCAATAATTTTTATACACTCACTTATTTCCTGGCGCGTAATAATCAGCGGTGGAGCAAACCTTATTTTGTCCCCGTGGGTAGGCTTCGCCAGCAAGCCGTTATCTTTTAGTTCAATACACAACTTCCAGGCAGCATCTTTATCCGCGTGATTAATTACTATCGCATTCAAAAGCCCTTTGCCTCTGACTTCATTAATATGTGGCGAATTAATTTTTCTCAATTCTACTCTGAAATATTCTCCCATTACTTCAGCGTTTGCTGAAAGGTTTTCTTCCCGTAAAACCTGCAAAGCAGCCATAGCGACTTTACATGCTAACGGATTGCCGCCGTATGTACTTCCATGTTCACCTGGTTTTATTGTAAGCATAATTTCGTCATCTGCAAGAACGGCACTTGCTGGTAAAGTACCGCCACTAAGGGCTTTCCCCAGTATCAAAATATCCGGGCGTACATTTTCATGATCGCAACAAAGCATACGTCCAGTTCTCGATAATCCTGTTTGAATTTCATCAGCAATAAACAATGCATTGGCATCAGCACAATATTGTTTTGCTTTTGCCAGATATCCATCGCCCGGAACCAATACACCCGCTTCACCCTGTATAGGTTCAACCAAAAAGCCGGCAACATTTTCATCTTTTAATGCGTCTGATAACGCAGAAAGGTCGTTATATGGAATAATTTCGAACCCTGGCAGATATGGGCCAAAATCTTTTCTTGCCACCTGATCAGTGCTGAAAGAAATGATGCCCAATGTCCTTCCATGAAAGTTGCCTGCGCACACAATTATTTTCGCCTGGTTATCGGGAATTTTTTTTACCGCGTATCCCCAATGACGGCAAAGTTTTAGTGCAGTTTCTACCGCCTCGGCACCGGTATTCATAGGCAACACTTTATCGTAGCCAAAATAGCCGGTGATATATTGGGCAAACTCTCCAAGCATATCACTATGAAAAGCCCTGCTGGTAAGGGTTAGTTTTTTTGCTTGCTCAACTAATGATTGAGTAATACGCGGATGGCAATGGCCCTGGTTAACGGCAGAATACGCACTTAAGAAATCAAAATATTTTTTTCCCTCAACATCCCAAACATAAATGCCTTCACCCCGGTCAAGAACCACAGGAAGCGGATGGTAATTATGTGCGCCATATTGATTTTCAAGATCAATAAAATATTCGGTTTTAGAAACAGTTGATAAGACTGGCATAACGAAAAATTAAAAAATAAATAAATTAGATAAAGAAAAGAAGAACCGGGGACGATATCGTCAGGCCTTGTGATCGAGGAAATCAAGATTTTGTAAAAGAAAATCAGGTATGTAAGACGTATTGATCAATTGAAGTATTTGACGGCAAAGATATTACTTATTTCTAAAATCAGAAAAGCAAAAGATAGATTTAAATGGTAGCGGTAAGTTTGTAATAATAATCCGGATCCGCCCTATAATTGATTACTTCATCGTTTTTAAATATACCAAAAATTGAACTGCCGCTTCCGCTCATAGCAGCATATATAGCACCTGCCATATAGAGATCTTCCTTAATTTTTTCTATATGAGGATACCTTTCAAATACATAATGTTCAAAATCATTGCACAATTCGTCTTTCCAGGATTCTATCGGTTGGCGAATAATATCCTTTATTTTTTTTGCCGGCGTCGCCGGCTTAATTTTTCTAAATGCTTCGGCTGTACTTATGTGCACTCCAGGATTTATTAAAACAATCTTGAATTTTGAAAGTGATAATTTAACTGGCTCCAGAATTTCGCCGCGGCCGGTTGCAAGGCAAGGCTCATTAAGCAAAAAGAATGAACAATCACTTCCTAACTGTGAAGCGTAGCCGAACATTTTGCCTTGGGGAATATTAAGATTAAATGTTTTGTTTATTAATTGTAACATAAATGCTGCGTCGGCAGATCCCCCTCCAAGTCCGGCCCCAACTGGTATTGTTTTATGTAAATGAATGTTTATTTCGGGAAGTTGAGGATAATCATTTTTGAGTAGGGTATATGCTGTGAGACAGAGATTACTACCCGGGTTACCTGCGGCAATTCCGGTGGTAGCGATGCGGGTTTTATTTGATGAATGGACTATCTCCAGCGCATCTCTTAAAGCAACGGGGAGAAAAACAGTTTCAAGGTCGTGGTAACCATCTTCCCTTTTACGCAGAATATTGAGGCCAAGATTAATTTTACAGTTGGGAAAAACTACCACTGATTTTATGAATTATGAAAATTACGGATCAGCCTTTTGCGAGCATAAAACTATAATACAAATGCTAGCTACTTCTCCTGGCTTTTATTTCATCTCTAATTGACGCTGCCTTTATATAATCTTCCTGTTCCAGAACTTCCGTTAATAAATTTTCCAATTCTGAAACAGATAATTTTTTTAGGTCATCGCTATTGGTATCGGTGTGAGATACAACTACCTTTTTCTTTTTATCGTCTTCTTCCATCAAAATCCCTGCACTGTCAAGAATATTATCGTAAGTGTAAATAGGACAGCCAAATCTCACAGCAAGGGCTACGGCGTCGGACGTGCGTGAATCTATCTCAACCGTATCATGCTCCGTTGAACAAACCAATTTAGAATAAAAGATGCCTTCCTGCAAATCGTTAATAATAATCTCGTGGAGCTCAATGTTAAAAGCAAGCATAAAATTCTTCATAAGATCGTGCGTGAGTGGCCTGCTCGGTTGCATTCTTTCGAGCGCAACAGCAATTGCCTGCGCCTCAAAACCTCCAATAACTATTGGTAGCCTGCGCAAGCCATTTACTTCACCCAAAACAACGGCATAAGAATGCGTTTGTGTGATACTATGAGATAGGGCAACTATTTCCAATTCTATTTTCTTCATACCAATCCCTGTATTTAATGAATTTTGATATTAGCAAATATATAAAAATTAACGCCTTCCATAAATGAAATGAGCGACGGAATTAAATTGTTTCAATAATTCCTATTGATTTTCGTAATGGCTTATGCTCCATTCAATTTTTTTACGGCCTCCGTAATTTTTGGAACCACTTCAAATGCATCACCCACAATACCATAATCGGCTGCTTTAAAAAATGGCGCTTCGGGATCCTTATTAATCACCACAATTGTTTTACTACGGTTAACACCAGCAAGATGTTGTATGGCTCCTGAAATTCCAATGGCAAAATATAAATTCGGTGCTATAGTAAGGCCGGTTTGACCTACATGTTCGTGGTGAGGCCTCCAATCGCTATCGCTTACGGGCCGGCTACACGCAGTTGCGGCACCAAGCGCTTTCGCCAGGTCAGTGACAATAGCCCAGTTTTCTGGTCCCTTTAATCCGCGGCCACCGCTCACTACAATTTCTGCTTCAGACAGAGGTACCTCGCCTACAACTTTATTGACTTCCTTTACAATTACCCTTGATGGCGGAACCGTAACATTAAGCTCGGTCACCTCGGCAACGCCTTCACCTTCATTAATTTTATATGCGTTCGCATTTAAAGAAATAATTTTTATTTCGGTTTTAATTGACACATTGGCAAATGCCTTTCCACTGAAGACGTTTTTCTTTACAACAAATCCGTTGCTTAAATCGGGTAGGGCAACGGCGCCGGAAACCAGGCCTGCATTTAATTTTACTGATAACCTCGGCACTATCGCTTTGCCATTGAAATTGTTTGAGAAGATAATAACATTTGCACCAATAAGTTTTGCTGCCTCTGCTATTACATCAGTAAACACACCGTCATCAAAATTGTTAAGCGACTCATTTTTTGATGAATGGATTTTTTTTAATCCATACTTACCTAAGGCAGTAAGATCTTCGATGATTGTTCCCAGTACAATTCCTTCTGCTGTAGTGCCCATTATTTCTGCAACCTTTGCGCCATAAGAAGCTGCTTCCAGCGAATTTTTTTTAATATGCCCTTCAGACTGATCAAGAAAAATTAATACACTCATTTTATTAATTAAGAATTAAAAATTAAGAATTGAAAATTATCTCTCTAAATTCTTTTATAAACTTTTCTATCCCCTTTGGAATTAGGGACTAAAAGACTTTGGCTTCCTCATGCAGCAATCGTACAAGTTCTGCCGGATTATCCGGCAGAACTAATTTTACACCAGCTTTGGGTGGTGGCAATTCAAAAGAATCTATTGACGTTAAAGTGTCCGCGTTAACTGGTTCAACTACTTTTAGCGGTTTTGTTCTTGCGCCCATAATTCCCCTCATGTTGGGAATGCGTTGTTCAGCAACACCTTTCTGGCAACTTATTACAGCCGGAAGGGAAACTTCGTCTGTTTCCTCACCTCCTTCAATCTCACGGATAACTGTAGCCGAAGTTCCGCTAAGTGTAAATTTGGTAGCTAAAGAAATGTAGGGTAAGGCGAGCAACTCGGCCACCATGCCTCCGATGGATGAGCCATTATAATCTATGGTTTCTTTTCCGGTGAAAATAAGATCGTAATTATTTTGTTTTGCAATTGCTGCAATTTGAGAGGCTATATAAAAACTATCACTGCTAGTGCTGTTTACACGATATGCTTCATCACCGCCGAGTGCGAGTGCCTTGCGTATTATAGGATCAGCATCCGCACCTCCCACATTTATCAAATGAAGAACGGTGGTTGGGTCTGCCTCTTTTAATTCAATAGCTCTAACCAATGCATACCATTCATCGTAAGGATTTAAAATGAATTGAACGCCTGCCTCGGCAAATTTCGTATTGTTATCAGTGAAGGCTATTTTTGCTGTGGTGTCGGGGGTTTTGCTGATGCAAACAAGAATCTTCATGTACCTCTTTTTTTTGAGTTGCGAAGATACTAAGGAAAAAAAACGTAAAAAATTATTTGATGGACAGAATTGAGAAACTGAAAGAATATATGAAAACAGCAGGAAAAGATAGTTTCCTGCAACATGCATTGGCATTAGAGTATATTAAAATTGGCAATAATGAAGAGGCGAGACAACTATTTAATGAAATCCTAAAAAGAGAACCCACGTACGTTGGATCTTATTATCACCTGGGTAAAGTACTCGAAAAACTGGGAGACAACACGAAAGCATTGCGTGTTTACCAAAGAGGAATGGAAGTGGCCGAAGCAGCAAATGATCATCACTCATATACGGAATTAAGGGCGGCTTATGAAGATCTTGAAGATATTGAAACCGTTTAATGATACAGCAAATGTCCCTCCTTCAAAGATTCGTTGCGTACTGTAAAAATGAAAATCTCTTTCAAAAGAAAGATCATTTGTTATTGGCTGTTAGCGGGGGTATTGATTCGGTTGTATTATGCGAATTGTGCAGAAAAGCTGGTTTCTATTTTGAAATAGCTCATTGTAATTTTCAATTGAGAGGAGAGGAGAGTGAGCGTGATGAAACCTTTGTGCAATCGCTTGGAGACTCATATTCCACAAGAGTTTTTGTTAAGAAATTTAATACTCAAAAATACGCTGACGCGAAAAAAGTTTCAATACAGGTTGCAGCAAGAGAATTGCGATATGAATGGTTTGAAGAATTGTTGAACAGGGAGCAGGTTCCTGTTCCCGATTCGGTGGCCAGGGGACTGTTTCTCCTTACGGCTCATCACGCCAATGATAATATTGAAACACTCCTGATGAATTTTTTTAAAGGGACAGGTATCAAAGGATTGCAGGGTATTCTGCCAAAACAGGGAAAAATTATCCGGCCATTATTATTTGCCAAAAGACAAGAGATCGTGTCATTCGCAACAGAAAATAATTTATTGTTTGTGGAAGATTCTTCCAACCTATCTGACAAGTATACACGAAATTATTTTCGTAGCCGGTTGATCCCATCCATTCAAAAAGTTTTTCCTGCGGTTGAGGAAAATTTGCTTAATAACATTGAAAGATTCAAAGACTGCGAAATGTTATATCAACAGGCAATTGATCTTCATAAAAAAAAGTTGTTGGAATTTAAGCGCAACGAAATACACATTCCTGTTTTAAAACTGCTCAAAGTTCAGCCGTTAAAAACTATTGTTTACGAAATTATTAAGGAATACGGTTTCACCGCTCATCAAACAGACGAAGTACTTCATTTATTAAAAAGTGAAAGCGGAAAATATATTTCATCAGCTACTCATAAAATTATTAAAGATCGCAAATGGATTATAATATCCCCGCATAATACGAGGGAAGCAACTAACATTTTAATTTATGAAAATGACAGAAAGATTGTTTTTGAAAATGGCCAATTGGAAATAAAAAAAATTGAAAAAGGTGAGTCCTCACTTTCAACAGAAAATTCAATAGCAATGCTGGATGCAAGAGATATTACTTATCCCTTGTTATTACGAAAATGGAAACAAGGCGATTATTTTTATCCATTAGGCATGCAGAAGAAAAAGAAGATTAGTCGTTTTCTTATTGATCAGAAATTGTCTATGACTGATAAAGAAAAAATTTGGATAGTTGAAAGTAATAAGAAAATTGCCTGGATTGTGGGCAGGCGTATTGATGATCGTTTTAAAATTGTTTCTGCGACAAAAAAAATTCTCAAAATTGTTTTTACCGAACAGTAATAATTTTCCTTGGGTCCATGTTCTTTACTGCATCAATAAAATGGTCCAACACTGGATAGCCGGAAAATAATTTGCTGGCAAGAATAAGAAAGACAATTCCGAAAAGTGCACCCCATATATGCGCAGAATGATTGATGCGGCCACCTCCTTTCTGATCTAACCAATAAGAAACGGCCAGGTATATGATACCAAAAAGAAAACCCATCATATAGATAGGAATAAATATTAATCCTATTCCCTGTAAAGGATTAAATAAAATATAGGCAAACACCACAGCGGATACAGCGCCGGAAGCTCCCAGGCTTCTATAATTGGAATTTGTTTTATTCTTCAAATAGCTGGGTATTAAGCAAACAATCAGCGCAAAGAGATACATGGCGATGTAAAAAAGTTTTCCGTAATTGCCGAATATGGCATCAAATATTTCTTCTGTAATATTTCCAAATAAATAGAAGGCGTACATATTGAAAAAGAGATGACCGGGATCGGCATGGATAAAACCGCAGGTTATGAACCGGTAATATTGTTTGTTATTTGTAATCGCAGGTGGATAAAAAATCAGGTCATCCATAATTTTTGGACTGCGAAACGCAGCTATTGAAATAATGGCGGTAATTATTATTATTATAACAGTAATTGTCATCGTTGCGGTTTCTTTTTAAAAAACATCAAACATACATATAAACTAAGAATGATGGTATTTTTCATTACGGATAATTGAGCAGGCACGATAAACCTGTTCTGAGAGTATGAGCCGGGCAAGCTGATGTGGGAAAACTAATTTTGACAGACTCCATTTGTAATTACATCTTTTTAAGATAAGCTCATGTAGCCCATAAGCGCCACCAATAATGAAGATTAAGTTTTTTACACTGCTATTTGCTCTTTGTTGAATAAATGCTGCGAGTTCTTCTGAAGTCCATTGCTTTCCTTTCTCATCCAGGGCCACAACGACATCGTCTTCGTTAATCGCGTTAAGCAATTGGGTTGCCTCATATTTTTTAGCCTCGTCATTAGACGTCTTTTTTGAAGAGGCAAAGATTTTCCAGTCTACCGGGTAATAGTGTGAAATTCTTTTAGTAAAAATTTCGACTCCTTCTTTTACATAAGATTCATGGGCTTTGCCGACAGACCAAAAATAAATTTTCATAATTTTATTTGTTTGCAAGATGCTAAATTATTTGCCTGAACAAATTATTTATTATTTTTGCCGCCCATTGGCTGCGTAGCTCAATTGAATAGAGCATCTGACTACGGATCAGAAGGTTTTAGGTTTGAATCCTAACGCGGTCACTATATTCATAAACCCTGGCTGTATTACTGCTCAGGGTTTTTTGCTTAATGGATTTTGCCAAGTTTTCTTTTTACAACATCCGCGGGATATTTTAACGCTAGCTTCCTTATTTCATAACTAAAGTCATTAAAAGTTTCTTCCCACAATTTTGCTTCTTCTTCAGTATAATTATAAAAGCCTTTTCCATTGGCAACTCCTTTGCCGCCAGCTTTCACGATATCATCAATGAGTTTAGGGATTTCAGTGGCATTGCTGAGTGTAGGAAGAAGATCTTTCATTACCGTGTGATAGGCAGGCACACCTGTTAAATCCATCCAGCGAAATGCACCAACAAGAGTCATCCAATAACCGGCATTGTTGCGGCAAGCTCTATCAACATCTTCAACAGTGGCATACCCGTTCTCAACCAAATAACATGCTTCACGATATAGCGCATACATAAGCCTGTTAGTAATAAATCCCCTGATGTCTTTTCTTACAAGCGTTGGCTCTTTTCCCCATCGGTGCGACAAGTCATAAAGCTTTTCACCAAGTTCTATATTACTTAGTTCACCGCAAATAATTTCCAGGAAACGGGTTGTGTGTGAAGGTTCTGCCCAATGCAGTCCAAAAAATCTTTCAGGATGAAGTGTCTCTTTTTGTAGTATGCTGATGGGGATGGCTGATGTATTACTAGCGAGCAAAGCATTAGGCGAGATAACGGATTCAATTTTGGTATAGACGCTTTTTTTGATGTCAATACTTTCGAGTGTGCATTCAATTACGAGAGCACAGTTTGCTAATTCGCCATAGTCTTCTGTAATTACTAAATTTTTAAAATATAGCTGCAGTTCCAATACTGCCATTCCTTCTTCATGAGATTTATCAAGATGCTTCCTGATTCTTTTTTCGGCGTGATTAAGATCACCTGGTATTGGTGCAACAGCAATAACTTTATGCCCGGCAATGAGAAGACAGGTGCATATGCTGCACCCCATCAATCCAAGACCCACAACCCCTATTATTATATCAGCATTATTTGAAACATTTTCTTTCATTCATATAATTTTTTCATTTTGATAACAGGGAAATTTTATTTTATCTTAATTAATAAGTAGCTCTTCCTCCCGAAAGGTCGAAAGTAAATCCTGTGCTGAAACTGTTTTCATTTGATACAATAAAAGCAGCCATATTTGCAACTTCTTCGAGTGTGCCACACCGTTTCATTGGGATCTTGTCAGTCATGTAAGTCACCTGCTCCTGAGGCATCGCTTTCACAAGCGCAGTCTCTATTACAGCCGGCGCCAATGCATTAATGGTAATATTTGTCTCGGCATATTCCTTACCCTGTACTTTGGTCATTGCTATCACGGCGGCTTTTGATGCTGAATAGGCCAGCATGCCAGCATTGCCTTCTTTTCCTGCTATGGAAGCGATATGCAAAATGCGGCCGTGATTATTTTTGATCATCCACGGAAGAACGTATTTGGACGTGTAGAAGCTACCGAAAAAATTTACATCGAAGACTTGTCTAAGATTGTCATAATCTACATCATGTGATTTTATGTTTGTTTTGCCCGTTATACCCGCGCTATTTACCAGTATATCGATTGATCCAAAATGTGCTGCTGTTTCTGCGATCGCTTTTTTGACTTCTTCCTCATTCGTTATATTGACTACGCACAACCTGGTTTCGCCTGGAAATGCTTCCTGTTGTTTTAAAAGCAGATCTTCATTATTATCGAATAAAGCGAGCCTTACATCATAGGAAGACAATTTTTTTGCAATAGCCAATCCTATTCCGGAAGCAGCCCCGGTCACTATCGCAACTTTCCCCTCAAATTGGCTAAGCATTTATCAAATTTTTCAAGTTAAATATTCAACTAGAACGCCGATTTATAAAACGCAATCGTATAGTGAAATAAAAAAATAAACCTATGATTTATTTTACCGGGCATTCACCGAATATGCTTTTGCACTTTGTCCGTCGATACCAAATATCAATTCTTTGTTCAGATTTACCACGCTTCTCACATCGCCCCTTATATTTAATCCGCTTTTGGATTGAGGTACACTTTTAAATCCGCCTTTTCCATCGCCCTGTAATAACAATCCATGATTGGCCTCATATCTTCCGTAGCGGATTCTTGTCCACGCATTATTACCAGCCAATATCAAATCTTTTTTTCCATCGTTATTAACATCTGTTGACGTAATGGCATATACGGGAGAAAATTGCGCCTCTTCTGGTAGCGGGCGCATTACAAATCCCTTCGTGCCATCATTCTCAAGATAAACCGTGCGCATTTCTTCAGCTTTCAAAACACCCGCATCCTGGAGTTGATCAGCACTAAAAAGATCATGAATGGTTGCGTCGCTATAGTCTTTATAAGCAAGAAACTTCTTTTTTAATGAAGGCAACTGCTCCGTGAGATCGTCCCTTGAGAGGGCAGGGTAGGACTTGCCATCGATGTAATAACAAAATATGGGGTCAATGGAACCATTATCATCAAAATCCTTGTAATAAAGACTCACGGGTTCTTTTTCGCTGGCACGGAATTGTGTATTCAATCCAATGTTACCGATTACCAAATCTGTGTCTCCATCTCCATCCATATCTGCAGCATAAATTGTATTCCACCAGCCACTGCTTGGAAAGTGTATGTACTTATCCGATTCATCAAGTAATTTTCCATCTTTATTAATAAATACTTTAATGGGCATAAATTCCCCTACAACTACAAGGTCAGGTTTTTTGTCACCGTTAATGTCAATCCAAACGGCATCAGTAACCATACCCATGTTTTGAAATTCGGGAGCGATAGAAGCAGTTGCGTCAGTAAATTTTCCTTTGCCATCATTCAATAAAATTTTGCTACCGGGTGATAGCGGATATTTCCCGGGGATCACTCTGCCTCCGATAAATAAATCCATGTAGCCATCACCGTTAACATCGGCCGCTTTTACACAACTTTTGCTAAAAGCCATCGACGGCAACGCTAACGTGCTTCTTGTAAAGTGGCCTTTGCCATCATTCAGATATAACCTGTCTTCCAGCTCCGGACTATTTGATTCCAATTCGTAACCGCTACTGGTAATATACAGATCGGGATCGCCATCATTATCCGCGTCAAAAAAATCTGCTGAACTTCCCGCATACATTGAATCCCTGGCAAAAGCCGTCTGTTTGGATGCAACAAATTTTCCATCACGGGTTTGGATAAACAATTGTGCAGGCTGGTTGCGGCCTCCGCCAAAAAAGACATCCTCCAGGCCGTCCTTATTTACGTCGGCTACGGCCATGCAAGGCCCTGTTTTTGATAGAAAGTTGGTGAGTAAAGGCTGAAGATTAAAATCATTAAAGTTATTCTCACGGTGTTGCATACCCGCAGGTGGAGCAACCGGATCGAGATAAGTCGGCGTACGATGACCGGTAGTATCATATACCCATTTTCCGGTTGCGTCCGCCAGTTTAATATCCAGCGTTTGATTCACTTTTACGTTCAGCAATTTTTGCATTTGGTCGCCCGGCCATATTACTATCATGGAGTCAATTACAGTATTATTACCGAGACCAAAATGAAGCACCTGGTCCACTGATGATTGAAAACCTCTTACGGGGAATTGCTCCAGGTAATACTCATGTCCTTTGCAAAATACTTTCACCTTTGAACCAATGCCGGTACTATTTTTTGCGTCACCATGCAAAGCCACCCTCAGGTAATTGCTTTTATTTAAAACCTCACTGTTATTTTTATAAATCCCAGCCAGGTCATTGGTATTATTCACCACAAGGTCCATTGCCCCGTCATTGTCCAGGTCTGCATAGGCGGCCCCTGCAGAGACTGATTTTTGCTCCAACCCCCAATCTTTCGTTTCATTTGCAAAAGTGAGATTGCCATTGTTTCGAAAGAGATAGCTCGGCAAAATATTGTCCGGCATTTTTTTAATGTAATCTTCAACGGCATTATTTTGACCACCCGTCTGAACGTGGATGGATTTATCCATGGTATATTTAATAAAATCCATGTCAGTGTAATCTTTTACATAACCGTTAGATATAAAAATATCTTTGTTGCCATCGTTATCGAAGTCGGAGAAAAGAGCAGACCAACTCCAGTCTGTGTTTGAAACACCGGCCAGTTGACCGATTTCGCTGAAAGTTCCATCTCCATTATTTTTTTGAAGCATGTTCCTGCTGTATTGATAAAAGAATCCTTTATTAAAAAGCATTTGGAATTTGTCAAAATTTTCTGAGCCGGTATGCATTTTTTGGGCTTTGTTACTTTCCGGCAACATATCCAACGTCAGCAAATCAATTAATCCGTCATTATTAAAATCGGCGGCATCGCAGCCCATAGAGTACAGGGATACTTCATCCATACAGGAACTTGTCTTTTCCGTAAAGGTTCCATTTCTGTTATTGATAAATAAATAGTCGGGTTCATTAAAATCGTTGGACGCATAGATATCCGGCCATCCGTCGTTATTAACATCTGAAACAACTACGCCTAAACCAAAAGTGAGTACGTTAGAGGTGATGCCTGCTTGGGTTGATACATCAGTGAACACAGGATGATGAAGGCTGTCGCTCCAATCATTACGGTATAGCTTACACGAAAAATCACTGTTTTTTTCCTGGCGCCAGGAGGGGTTCTGAATAGCTCCTGTAGTGTATTGGTGCAGGGAATGATTGATAAGAAACATATCAAGATCGCCATCTTTATCGTAATCAAAAAAAACAGCCTGCGTGCTGTAGCCTGCATCTGCCAGCCCATATTCTGCTGCCTTTTCTGAAAAGGTGAGATCTCCATTGTTTATAAATAAAAGGTTTTTCCGCATTCCTGCTTTTCCATCCGCGGAACGGCAAATGTAAATGTCAAGTTTGCCATCACCGTTAATATCTACCATAGTGGCCCCCGTGCACCATCCCTGCTTGTCGGCAATGCCGCTTTTATCCGTAATATCTTCAAATTTGAAATTCCCCTTGTTCAGGAATAGGCGGTTTTTTACCATGTTGCCGGTAAACAAAATATCCGGTAACCCATCATTATTAATATCGCCGATGGCCACCCCGCCACCATTATAAAAATAAATATAGTTAAGTACGTTAAACGCATCGTTTTCAAAGAGCTGATTTCTGAAGTGTATCCCGGTTTGGCCTTCACTAAGTTTAGTAAATAGTTTAGTAGTATCATTTTTACATCCAAAGAATAAAATGATGATTAGCAGGAATGATAAAAGTTTACTGATTCGCAACATCCGAAAGATTTAAAAGATCGCCTCAGGCTTAAAAAAACAAAAAGATTCCACTTTTACAAAATGGAATCTTTAAGGTATGCATTTTATAAACATTAATTTTTATCCCACCATAATGGTGTAGTTACTTTATCAGGTCCCCCAAGCAATGATCCGGCAGCAGTTACTGCAGCAGCGTTTGTTTGCTGTTCTGAAAGAAGGAACGGTATCCTCCTTATCCACTGAGTTGATGTATTCGTAATATCCGGGTTGTCTGAATTTACAACAGGATACAATTTCAATACATGACTTCTCCTGAAATCTGCCCATGCCTCCATACCATCAGGATAAAGGGCCAGCCATTTTTGAGTAGCAATTTGTTCCAATGCAATGGAGTTGTTGGAAGTATTAAAAAGTACCGGGATATTTGTCATTGCAGGTGAATTCAGTCCATCACCCGGTGCAACGGGTGTTTTGGTGCTATTCACGTAAGCATTCTGCACTGACGCGTCTGTAACGTTCCACTGGATAAGGGAGTTGATTATACCCTGGTTATATAAATCTTTAGCCGTACCTCCCATATTCCAGCCAAGAAGAGCGCCCTCGGCACGGTTGAAATAAGACTCTGCGGTAACCATTACATTTTGAGCTGTAGCTATGGAATTTGGATCACCTAAAACATTGCCATTTTTATCAACAATGTTAGTAGAAGACCAACGCTTACCTACATGAGAGTTGTTTGCCGCCTGGTTTGGAGCATCACCCAATTGTGCGACAGAAAGACCATTACGTATACCTGAATACAGGCCCGTATTTAATGCAGGCAAAAAATATTGGGGCAACCTGGGATCCTGGTATCCTTTAAGAACGGAAGCCATGGACGCACTCATCCGGAATTCATTCCAGTCAGACATCGATTGAAGTCCATTACCATCCGGGCCACCTTTGGCACTTCTTTGCACGAATGCATCGTCGCCGGATGTTTGCGCTGTTGGATCCGTTATAGCAGCGCTGGTTGTCATAATCCATTTACCACCCCCATCAGCCACGGCAGCTTCACCAACTGATTTTGCAGTTGCAGGATCTACTTTGGATATCCTTATGGCTATTCGAAGGCGAAGTGAATTGGCAAATTTTATCCAACGGTTTACATCGCCGCCGTAAACAAGGTCATAACTTCCATAGTGATTTTCTCCTTCATGTTTATGCAATACCGCCACTGCACCCGCAAGCCGGTTAATGAAATCAGCATAAATGTCCTTTTGAGCATCGTAAGGAACCGAATTTCCAGCCGTACCGACAGAAAAATAGGGTATAGGTCCCCAATAATCTGTTACCCTTTGAAAAGTATAAACCCACCATACCTGGGCCATCGCATTTTCTGCAGATGTTGCAGAATCTGTTGCTGCGAAAATAGATTGCAGCTGCGGAGCAACCGAAGTATACATTGGGTTAAAAGCAGCCCCAACCCAATCTTGCCTTATTACCAACCTGTCAGAAGGGAAATAGGTAGCTTCGCAACCAAAATACTGACAATATTGATCGGAAAAAAGGTTCTCCGCAATCTGGTAATTCCAATAGGAGCCTGGTGCCGTAGACTCTGCCTGTGAAAACAGGAATGGAAGATCTGCAGCCCCTAAAGTAGCAATACTGTTTTTATCAATATTAATGCTGTCATATTTTTTCGTACAGGACCCCGCCAATATAATGCTAGCAATCAGCAGCATCGCATTCAACAAATTCTTCAGTGAAAACTTTTTAATATTTTTCATATATTTTAATTATTAAAGATTAGAAAGTAAGTTGCAGATTAAGTCCGTAGCTGCGTGTAGCCGGTAATGTACCATAAGAAATACCCTGGAAATTGCCATTGCCCAAGCTCATATCCGGATCAAATGTCATCTTACGTTTTCCGATCCCTGGTATGCTTAAAATAGATTCGCCGCGATATAGCCACAATACATTTCTAGCGATGGCCGATATTCTGGCCTCTTTAATGATCATTTTAGAATGTAAAGGTATTTCATATCCAAGAGACAGTTCTCTGACCCTGAAATTTGTTGCATCATAGGTGAAGAATTCAGCAGTACCATAACGTTGATTGGAAACAGTTTGCCAGAATGTCTGGGCGTTTATCGTTGTACTCACGACGGTTCCGTTTGCATTTACACCATTAAGATTCAGGCCACCTTCCCGGAACTTGGAAGTCACGTCAGGAATTCCACTAAAGGCAAGATTCATTTCTGTGCCGTCAACAATAACACCTCCAATGCGTCCATCCATCAGCACCCGTAAAGAAAATGCTTTGTATCTAAAAGTATTTGTAAAGCCCATGGTTTCTTTTGGATTGAAGTTTCCAATGAGCCCTTGGGGAGAGCCGATTCCATTGCTGGTAACTGGCCTGCCAAGGCTATCTACCTCGTGTTGGCCCTTTGTATTTTTTACCCACTGAAATCCAACCATGTCGCCAAAACTTCCGCCCTCTGCAACTTGCGGGGTAGCAGACCGACCGAAACCGCCACTTAAATAGACAACCTTAGCGTCGGGACTTAATGAAATTACTTTATTGCGATTGAGGGCAAAATTTAAAGCCATATCCCAACTAAAATCTTTCGATTTTACAGGTGTAGCATTTAGTACTAACTCTACCCCCTGGTTCTGTATGTTTCCGGCATTTATATATTTATTGTTATACCCCGTAGCCGTAGGTAATGGTATTCGCAATAACTGGTTAAAAGAGTTACTCTTATAATAAGTTATCGTAAAACCAAGACGGTCGTCTATAAACCTTGCTTCTACTCCTGCCTCAAGGTTTTTTACAATTTCAGGTTTTAAACCGGGAAAAGGAAGCGTAGTACTGCGACTTAAGAACCCGTTACCAGCCCCTTGTCCATATCCATAGCTACTGTTAAGTAAACCAAACTGACCACCGTTTCCTACTTCTGCGTAACTTAAACTAGCTTTTAGAAATGAAATACTGGTAGGTAAGGTTATCAAGTCTGATAATACCGCTGATCCTCCTACTGAATAATATTGGTAAGAATAAGGCGAGGCAAGACGGGAATCCCAATCGTTACGCAAACTTGCATCTAAGAATATGGCATCTTTATAAGCAATATTTGCCTGGCCAAAAACGGCTTGAGTCTGAACCTCATCTCCATACGAAAATATGGAAGGGTTTGATGCATAGTTTAAACTAAACTTATTGGTTACATTTAATCCATCGGCCGTATTGGTTAATTGATCTGATTTGGAATCCTGGTAAATAACACCTGCGTGATAATTTATTTTCAAATTGTCAGTGATAGTATTATTTCCCTCAAAAATTCCATCCAACCATTTTTGGGTTGTTACAATATTTTGCTGTTGGTAATATCCACCTGTATGTGCCCATAGTGTTGTACCCTGAAAATATTGGGAGCTAAGATTATCAAACGTTTTATCGATATTGACCCTTCCGGTAAAACTTAGCCAATTTGTTATCATATACTTAGCAGATAAAAATCCCATAACCCTATTCCTGGTTTGATTTAGTGAAGAATTATAGATCATCCAATAAGGGTCCTGGTAAATACCAGTATTGGTTGAAGGATAATTAGCATAGGGACTTGGAACGCCTACATTATTAATAAACTGGTATTGTTTAGCATCTGAGAGAGGCATATTCCTCGGTATGCTGAAAATATCTATTACAGGTGCGTTTTCTTCACCGGTTCGCGGTTTGTTCTTAATCTGCTCGTTTATGTAAGTAACCTTCGCGTCAGTAGAGAACTTTTTACTTATCTGGTTAGAAATCCGAAGGTCAATGTTATGGCTCAACAGGGTGTTTCGAGGAATAATACCTTGAACGTCTTTGTTAGTGTATGATAAATAAGTCTGAGCTTTTTCGGATCCCCCGGAAACGCTTATAGAATTATTTAGGCTAAGGCCGGTATTGAAAAAATCCTTGATATTGTCGGGTTGTGCCGAATAAGACGCTGAATTGCCAAGAAAATTTACGAAGTTCTGGCCAGTCATTTTAGGTCCCCAACTTGCCCCCGCTGCGGAATCAATTTTGCCATTACTGCCCTGGCCATAAGCATTTTGAACCTTTGGCAATGCAAATGGTGATTCAAAAACAGCCCCGGAGTTGACACTAACAGTCATCTTATCTTTACTCCCTTTTTTAGTAGTAATAACAATTACACCATTACCCGCCTGGCTTCCGTACAGCGCAGCTGCAGATGCGCCCCGTAAAATGGTAACTGATGCAATATCGTCTGGGTTTATGTTAGATGCTCCATCGGAACCTTGAACAGAACCAAAATCGCTACCAGCAGCGCTGTAGGTGCTGTTATCAATTGGAACACCGTCTACCACAATCAATGCATTGTTAGATCCCTGTATGGAACGGTTTCCCCTAAGAACAATCCTCGCCCCGCTACCCGGTCCGCCAGAACCTTGCGTAATTACTGCGTTCGCAACCTTTCCCGTCAATGAGTTCAACATATTATTAGGATCCCTCACGCCGGTCAGTTCAGCAGGTTTTACACTTTGGGTAGCATAAGTCAATGTTTTACTTTGCCGACTGATTCCTAAAGCTGTTACTACAACTTCATTTAATCGTTGAGAAGAAGCGTTTAAAGTGATACTTACATTGTCGGAAGAAGCATTTACCAAAACATCTTTGTTTTCGTACCCAACATAGGAAACAACCAGGGTTACATCTCCCGCGGGCGCAGCGATTGAAAATTTTCCATCATTTGTACTTGTAGTAGCTTTTCGTGAGCCCTTTATGGTTATGGTGGCTCCGGTAACAGGAGCTTGGGTGCCTTCAAACACAATCTGCCCGGTAATAGTTCTTTGCTGGGAGAATGCTGAAGTGATAAAGAATGCCATCATGATGGTCAGTAAAAATTTCAATCTGTTCATACGCAGTAGTTTTTAAATTGAGTGGAAAGAAACAATAACAAAAAATTAGTATAATCCTCACAAATATGATTTTTTTCTTTGAAAAAAAAGTCACAGAATTTTTATTGTTTTATTATTAGAGATGAGCAAACGTTTGCACGCTGCATGCAAACGTTTGCGCTATTTTAATAAAACCTTTTTCTGTGGATTATGATTAGTTAAGTGCACGAGGTAAAACATTCTGGTACGCGATTTTCATGAATCTTTCAATTCAACAAACCCCGCGGCCAGAGCCGTTAATATTGATAATGCAGATATTATAGGCAACATATAAGACGCGAAACTCAACTCAAGAACTAACCTGCCAGGTCCAAAATAGTGTCGGGGCTTATTTCTTATAAGTTGAGAAAAATAAAAGGTTTTGCTGTAAAGTTTGCGGGCAACCTATTGAATAAATATCTGTAAAATGTTCCGGTTCGAAACTGCTTCATGCGGCTCTATCATTAATACTCGCCTGTTGTGTATTTCGGTTATTTTCTTTGGGAAGTGCATCGTCATCCGGTAAAATGAATTGGAAGGGAAAACTGTTCAAATATATTCTCAATTAACGCTGATGGTCTGATGCAAATCATTAAAACCGGTGTGACTATCCCATGTGTCAAGGTTCGCGAAACGTATAGAATATTCGGGTCTTTTACTTAGTCCAACATTTGCATCAGGTAAAAATAAAAACAAGCGGTATCTGCCGATAGGTAAGTTTTTACTTATTTGTATTTCTTCTTTTACTTCATGACGCCCGGAGAATAGAAATCTTACATCCGCTTTCAATTTAATGATATTTTCTTCTTTTGTTTGTTCGTTGCGAAGCACCAATTCCAGTGGCCTTGGGTTGAACGGTGAGGCATAACCGGCATTATCAATTTCAAAAACAATATTAATTGGTTTACCCCTTTTTACTTTTTTCGGGAAACTTGTTTCCCTTAACACAAAACAATAGCCAAGCTTTTTTTTAATGCTATTCATGCATCCACTGCTATCCCAATCGTTATCCACATCGGTGTTATATGCTGCATTTAAAAAACTATAGTGCATGTTTTTCATTTCGGTTTCCGCATGGCCCGCAGGTTCACAATCGTTTTGCGGACTGAAAGTGTCGTCACATGTTTCACCTCCAACTGCTGTAAACTTCGTATCATCTTCAATATATTTTCTTAGTAGATCGTTAGCAGATTTTCGCGGTTGAGTAGAACTGCCATAATCCATATAAGTTCCATAATCATCCGGTGACGAAAGGAAACAATCATTATGAAATCCTATTCTCGATTTGTCCGCTCCGGTAAATGCCTCCTGTAATTGAAGTGGGGCGCTGGTTGCAGTTGCAGAGGGGCCATAAATATATTTCTGTTTTATTTGCGGCGTGCGAACTTGTATCATTCTATCTTTCGGCAAAGCATCAAGCAATCTCTTTAATAATTCGTTTCTCAAATTCCATCCGCTATCTGTTATTTTTCCAATTCCGTTGGTTGACGCATCTCCAAAATAATCCGTGAAATAATTTTCGCCCCAAATGCCAATAAACCCTTCCTGCATTACGGCAATCACATCAGCATTTTTTTGGATCAATGGTTTTAATTGTTCGATGTGATGAAACACCACCTGCACGGGAGCGTCGCCATAGGGCGGACAAATTTTATATTCACTGTTGCAAGTTCCATCTTTTGCCGTATTTGTGTAAGCGAAACGAATGATCATCTTTAAGCCGGCATTTCTTACTGCGTCAAAATCTTTTTGGAGGTTATTTAAAAATTCCGGTGATAGAGGTTTGTCTTTGAAG
>NZ_JBMQQG010000015.1:0-8337 GCF_057362405.1 Ginsengibacter sp. | reverse complement strand
TGGCATACTCTGATGCGTCCTGTATTTTATGTTCATGAACAAAAATTAATTGAAGATCTCTTGCAGGATTTTCGGAATAAGCGGATCCATTTTGCAGTTGTTGTAGATGAATTTGGCGGAGCCTCTGGTATTGTAACACTCGAAGATGTGATGGAAGAGATTATCGGAGACATACAGGATGAATTTGACGATGAACAAAGTGCCAATAAAAAATTAGACGACTTCAATTATATATTTGAAGGAAAAACTATGATTAACGATGTATGCAAGGCTCTTCATATTCCTATTAATACCTTTGATAAAATTCGTGGCGATAGCGATTCTCTTGCCGGTCTTGTGCTTGAAATTGCCGGTGAGTTCCCCCAGGTAAACGAAAATATTGTTGCCGGTGATTTTACATTTATACCCCTTGTTATCAATAAGAACCGAATTGAAAGAGTAAAACTTACATTGAAAAAAAATGAAAATGCACAAACCGTTTAAGGCGAGAAATACTTTTTCAATACTATTAGTTTTAATTATTCTTTCTAATCTTTTTTTTGCCAGCTGTAATTCAACTTACACATCTAAAAAGAAAGGATATTATAAAATTAATTTTCCCCAAAGAAAATATGTAAAATTTGATCAGCCCGGATTTCCATATTCTTTTGAATATCCGGTTTATGCAACAATCGAAGAGGATTCTCTTCTTTCAAATCGAAAGGGTCAGGATCCTTACTCCATTAACATTGACTTCCCTTCTTTAAATGGCAAAATATATATTACCTATAAAATTATCGGCCAAACCTCTATATACCGGGTGAAGAATACGGGTGGGGGATACAGGGATTCAATCGGCAAAAATGTTTTTCAAAACCTGGTCAACGATTGTTATAATCTTACTTATAAAAACGATGTGAAAGCCAATTCTATTGAAGATAGTGTTATGCATACGCCGAATGACATAACTGGAATTTTTTTCCGCCTTTCCGGAAGTGTGGCCACGGCTAAGCAATTTTTTTTAAGTGATACAACTCATAATTTTTTAAGAGGTGCTTTATATTTTGATGCCACTCCTAACGAAGACTCCCTTCGCCCGGTAAACGATTTTTTGCAGGAAGACATGAAGCACATTATCAACACACTTAAATGGAAAAGCCCGTCTCCAGCCATCACTGCAAAAGATGGGAAATGATTTAGCTACAGTTTAGGCAGAAATATTTCCCCTTAGTGGTTATGGGCTTATCTTTGTTTCATGATTAGCATTGATAATGTTTTAATAAGCGACCAGGTAGTTGGAGAGCAATTTGTGTGCGATCTGATAAAATGCAAAGGGGGTTGTTGTGTTGACGGAGATGCAGGAGCGCCTTTGGAAAATAGTGAGCTAAAAGAACTGAATGACGTTTTTAAAGTTGTGGCATCTTACCTCAACAAAGAATCAATAACAGAAATTGAAAGGCAGGGGAAATATATTTACAACCGCGAATTTGGTTGGGTAACTCCGACAGTGAGTTCCGGAATGTGTGCGTATGGAATTAAAGATGCAAAGGGAATTGTGAAATGCGGTATAGAACAAGCTTATAATGATGGAAAAATAAGCTGGAAAAAACCATTAAGCTGCCACCTCTACCCTGTAAGAATAAAAAAAAGCAGGAAAAGTAAAACAGATCTTGTCAACTACGAACCTCGTGAAGACCTGTGTAAAGCCGCTTGCAGCCTTGGTAAAAAATTGAAGGTTCCTGTTTATGTTTTTCTTAAAGAAGCACTGATAAGAAAATATGGGAATGGTTTTTATGAAGCCTTATGTGCTACTGCAGAACACTATGCATCTAAATAATGATTATAAAATTTACCTACCTGATTTTGCATTTATGAAAAAAATTTCACTGTTTCTATTAATTACATCGCTGGCTATTATTTCTTCCTGCACTGTTAATAAAGCAAAAATCGATAATGACTTAAAAAAATATTTTGACTCTTCGAATGTTGATGGCTGTTTCTCATTATTGGATAATGCACAAGGCGAAATAACGCTTTATAATATGAAGATCGATACTCAAAGGGTTTTACCAGCGTCGACTTTTAAAATTGTAAATTCTCTCATCGGGCTTGAAACCGGTAAAATTACAGATGAGAAAATGGTGATAAAATGGGATGGCATAAAGAGATGGAACGAAGACTGGAATAAAGATCTGACCATGGAAGAGGCGTTTAAAGTTTCGGCGGTGCCATATTACCAGGAAGTTGCCCGAAGGATTGGCAGAGACACCATGAAATTTTGGATTGACTCCCTGCACTATGGCAATATGGACATAAGCGGACCCATTGATTCTTTCTGGCTAAACAACACTTTAAAGATTTCTCCTGATGAACAACTGGGACTAGTAAATAAATTATATTTTGATCAACTTCCGTTTAGTAAACGAGCCCAGCAGATTGTGCGTGATGTTATGATGCAGGAAAATAACACCCTCTATAAATTGAGTTATAAAACCGGTTGGGGTTTTGATGAAAACGGTAATTCGATAGGTTGGGTAGTTGGCTGGATAGAAGAGAACCGCCACGTTTATCTTTTTGTAACAGAAGTAAGATCTACCGACAAAAATATTGATATGTCTAAGGTGAGAATGAAAATTACAAAAGGAATTTTAAGCGAACTTGGATTTTTTAAAGGCGAGAAATAACCTGATACTTTTCATTCATTAATCGTAAGTTTCTGTCCTATCCCGGCATTCTTGAAATATACTTTTCCATTTGCTTTACCTGGTCAACTATTTGAGGCGTTGTAGGTTTCAGTGCTTTTACTTTTCTGAAGTATTCTTTGGCCGCACGAAATTCCCTTTTATTAATCATAATAGATGAAAGTTGTAAGTAAGCAGCAGCTTCATTTTCCTTGTCTGGAAGCCCGGAACGAATTGCCTGGCGAATATAATTTTCTGCTTCACGAATATTTCCTTTTTGCATAGCCAACATCCCTAATTGTAATTTATTGGCGCCTTCGGCTTCCTTCATTGGCATACCGAGGCTCAGGCTTTTCTTCATGTGCTTCTCTGCGTTTTCGTAATCTTCGTTTACCATGGCGAGGTTACCTTTCAATGTAAAATAAACAGAGCGAACGGGTTTAATAAGTAAAGCCGGAAACCATATAGAATCAATAACTTTTTGAGCACCTGCCATATCACCACTTTCCATGTAACCTTGTATCAGGCGCATGGGCCCAAATAGAAAATGACCAACTATTAAGATTAATGCAATTAAATACAGAATAAACGAAGGCCAGAAGCCCGTAAAGAAATTAACTCCGATTGCAAGGGCTAAAAAGAAAATGCCTAACTGCAACCTATACTTTATAATAACATTCAGAAACTTCATACTATTTAATTTTAAATGTTCCCTTTATAAGATGTAACACCAGGGATAGAATTTGTAAAACAGATTTTTTCCGTGAAAAAAATCTGCGTTATCAAGGATTGTAAGTAATTTTTAAAAGAAGGCAAATATAGTATTAATTCAAATTACAAAGGTGCTTACAGGTATCACAATCATTTAGTAATGTAATTTGTTAATTGATTTTATAATGAATTAAGTATTCCCATTTCGAGGCCTCTTAATTCTGCAAGGCCTCTCAGTCTTCCAATGGCTGAATAACCAGGGTTTGTAGTTTTATGTAAATCATCCAGCATCTGGTGTCCGTGATCTGGACGAAAGGGGATTGATGTCTTTAACTTTTGTTGTAATAAAAGCAATTCTTTTACTATAGCAAACATGTCATTGTCGCCATCAAGATGATCAGCCTCATAGAAATTTCCTTCTTCGTCTTTTCTAACATTTCGTAAATGGATAAAATGAATTTTTTCGCCAATACGATTAACCATCTCCGTTAGGTTATTATTCTTTGAAGCGCCCAAAGAACCAGTACAGAAACAAACGCCATTTGAAGGATTATCGACTTTATTCAGGAAATAATCAAAATCATCCTTACTACTCACGATCCTGGGCAAACCCAGGATGGGAAATGGAGGATCATCGGGATGTATAGCCAGTTTTACACCGCATTCTTCAGCTACTGCGCTTATTTCTTTTTGAAATTCACAAAGATTTTCCCGTAATGATGCTGCATCAATGTCTTTATACAGTTCAAGCTTTTGTAACATATCAGCAGTCGATATCTTTTTTTCTCCGGGAATACCAAACATTACAACTCCTGACAAAGCATCTAACTGTTCTTCAGAATAATTTCTAAAACGGTCTTCAGCTTTTGAAACAATATCCGGGGAATAAGTATCTGCGGCATTTTTTCTTTTCAAAATATAGATGTCAAATACCGCCAGATCGACCCAGTTGAAGTATAAAGCAAAGGAGCCATCAGCCATCTTATAATTGAGTGTAGTACGGGTCCAGTCGTTAACCGGCATGAAATTATAGGTGATTACCGGGATGTCACAGGCCGCAACGTTCCGTATAGAAGTTTTGTATTTCTCAATGTATTCTTTGTAATTACCTGTTCGCGTTTTTATATTTTCATGTACTGTTATGCTTTCCACTACCGACCATTCGAGTCCTTCTTTTTGTACCGCATCTTTACGCTTTTTAATTTCATCTATTGTCCATATTTCACCATGCGGAATATGGTGCAACGCCGTTACAATACCTTTCGCCCCGGCTTGTTTTACATCGTCCAGGCTAACAGGGTCTGCAGGGCCAAACCACCGCCAGGTTTGTTTCATGTTATACATCTCTTATAATTTAAATTTACCTATTTGTAGAATTAGCTTCAAGCAAGGCTGGGCAAATATCTTATTATTCAATAGAATGTTCGCTCCCAAGAAAAGCATAATTACGAAAAAATAAGTTACCGGATCAACGAAAAGGAATTTTTAGAAAATCACAAGATGGGACTTATTCTTAAGTCAGATGGAAAAGGGTTATCGTAATTTATGGATGTAATCATTATTAGCGAATTGTTTTTTTACATCTTTAATATCTCTTAAAATACTGGCATCAACAAGTTTTCCATCCATTTCAAGCGTAAAACCGCCGATTAGATCTTCATTCACTTTTGACTCCATTTCAATAATTTCAATATTCGTGGCAGCCTTAATTTTTTGAATAAATGACTCTTTTATTTCATTTGAAACCGGCACTGCAGTGGTAAGTTTCACTTTGTGAATTCCCTTGATTTTATTGAACTGCTCAACAAATGATGTAACAATACCCGGCAAGTTAGCTTCCCTGTTTTTGCTGCAAAGTAACTTTATAAAGGTTTGGGTAATTTTAGAAATCTTTCCTTCGGTTATCGAATTAATAATCTTATGTTTCTTATCCGCACTTATAATTGGGCTATTAAGCATAAGAACGAACTCGCGACTTTGCTTACAGATGGATTGAAGTGAAAGCATATCTTCACTAACATCCTCCAATTGGTTGAGTTCTATGGAAAGATCTATCAGGCTTTTTGCGTATCGTTCTGCTAACCGTGGATTGTGCATCTGCTACTCTTTTGTCTGCATTACTGCAATTGTTAAATCAAATCAATATTTGATGCAAGTTGATTGATGTATTTTTCCTGTTCTTCTTTATTGCTTAATTCCCTGCGAAGCACTTTTTCACTTACTTCAATTACGAGGTTTCCCACCTGGTTCTTGAGATCAATAATAGAAGCCATTTTTTGTTGATGAATTACAGCTTGTGCATCTCCAATTATTTTATTGGTTTCCAGCCGGGCTTGCTCTTTTGCTTCCCCTATAATTTTATCCCGCATTTCTTTAGCTTCACGCATCATTTGAGATCTTTCTTCACGGGCTTTTGAGAGCAAAATCTCATTTTCGCTTTTCAGCGATTCCATTTCTTTCTTTATTTTTTCAGTAGATAAAAGCGCATCTGAAATATTCTTTTCTCTTTCACCTAAGGAATTTAAAATAGGTTTCCACGCAAATTTTTTCAAGATAAAAAAAACTGCCAGGAAGGCGACAAGGGTCCAAATAATAAGACCAAATGCTGGAGTAAGTAAATCCATATAAAAAGCTATTAAAGTAAAAATAAAGCTGCATTCTCCGCCCTGTGCTTTGAATGCAGCCTGTTTCGTTTAAACAAACATGGCCAATATGCCCGCAATAACTCCAAACAAGGCAACACCTTCAATAAGTGCTGCTGCCAGAATCATATTAGACCGGATATCGTTAACGGCTTCTGGCTGGCGTGCAATTGCTTCAACTGCGCCTTTACCAATTTGCCCGATACCTATACCGGCACCTACTGCCGCAAGTCCTGCGCCAATAGCCCCACCGGCATTTGCCCATGGTGTTGTACTTAAGATTGTAACTAAATCCATAATTGTATTTTATACTGTTTAAAAAAACTCGTTTTAATTTAGCAACTTAAACCATCACTGGGTCAACATGCTCGTCGCCATGGGAACCATGAGAACCTTCCATTGCCTGGCCAATAAATACGGCCGTTAAATTAGTGAAAATAAATGCCTGGATAAATGCCACCAATATTTCTATAAAATAAATAAAAATTGAAAACGCTAAAGACACCGGAGCAAATCCCCACCCTATACCTTTATTTAAAGCTCCGAAAATAAATATCATAGAGATTAAACAAATTATTATTATGTGGCCTGCAAGCATATTTGCAAATAACCTTATCATTAATGCAAATGGCTTTGTAAAAATGCCGAGTATTTCCACGGGTATCAAAATAACCTTTACCCCCCATGGCACATCGGGGTTAATAATATGACCCCAATAATGTTTGTTGGTGCTGAACATGATAACAACAAATGCAATGAGCGCCAAAACCATTGTAAATGCAATGTTTCCGGTTACATTAGCAGAACCCGGAATCATTCCAAAAAAAGTGTTAATAAGAATAAAGAAAAAAATGGTGAGCAAATACGGCATATACTTTACGTAGCGATTGCCCAGGTAAGGTTTGGCAACCTGTTCGGTGATAAAATCAATAACAATTTCTATTGCATTTTGAGCACCGGAGGGTGCGCTCACTACACCATGGCCATTTTTATATTTTTTTGCGACAGCAAGCATAAGCCGCACAAAAAGTATCAGAGCTATTATCATTTGCACCACGTTGCGGGTAAGCGAAATATCGTAAACCTTTACGGATGCGTCTACAGGTAGAACTTTGCCCTCTTCTAACTTATACCCGTCAACAACCTGTCCATGATGAAAAGCCGAAGACATAAACACCGAAAAGCCTTTTTGGGGAGAATATAATATAACAGGTAAAGGAATAAAGACTTCATGCTCTTCACCGTCACTGCCCTTATATGTCAAAAAATGAAATTCATGGGCATCTTTTACATGGCCAAAAATAACTTCATTAGCATCAAACCCCTTCTTTTCTTTATTAGCAGTTTCTTTTTTTTCCTGTGCAAAAACGCCTGACGATAACGAAAGCATTATTAGGCTGAAAGCCGCTACCAATAAAGATTTCATCCAGTTAAACCTCATATTTCTTCTGAATTTTGCGCAAAGATAAGTGGTTTGTTCGAGGATATGAAATGAGTGTGAATTTAATTTTTTCAACCCTTTTCTTCGTGCAGATACTGAAACTAATCAGAAAATACGACACCTAAATGGACTTAACATTTTTTCGTATTGCCGCCGCGATAGCCGATTAATTTACCAGTAAGCTGGTAAGTAGTAATTTTGCAGTTATTTAAATGAGAATTAAATGGAGGCAGACCCATAAATGAAGGCAGCAAAGCAATTATTGTCATTACCTTTTATTTTTCTTATAAAATTATACCAGTGGGTTATATCTCCCTGGCTGGGTCCATCATGCCGCTACACGCCTACCTGCTCACAATATGGCATTGAAGCTTTAAAAAAATACGGACCAATAAAAGGATTGTGGCTTACCATTAAGCGGATAGCAAGTTGCAATCCGTGGGGTGGTCATGGGCATGATCCGGTGCCATAAAATGGTAATAGTAATAAATAAGAACAAGCCAAGGCGACGAACTAAAAAAAATTAATCTCAAAATAGGAAATATTAAAGTGAGTATCCATATGATACCTTCGCCGGCCTAGTTAAGGCTTGTATTTCTTTACAATAACTGAAGCATTGTGACCGCCAAATCCAAATGTATTGCTTAAAGCGGCATTTACTACTTTTTCCTGTGCGGTATTAAACGTAAAATTCAGTTTTGGATCCAATTCAGGATCATCAGTGAAATGGTTAATTGTAGGAGGTATTATATCTTTAGTTACTGCCAGTATGCAAGCCAGCGCTTCCACTACACCAGCCGCTCCAAGGCAATGGCCCGTCATTGATTTTGTAGAGCTGATATTTAAATCATAAGCTTTATCGCCAAAAACACTCAATATAGCT
>NZ_JBMQQG010000014.1:0-26194 GCF_057362405.1 Ginsengibacter sp. | reverse complement strand
TTTGCCTTGCTGAAAAGATCGCTTCGCAACCTGCTGAACGCTACACTTGTTGGCTTATGTTTTTCAACATTGTATTTTTATATAAGCCCTTTTAAAGAGGCTCAATCTGAATTACTTTCCAGAACATCTCCTAATATTTATGATGTCTTGATCGCTTTTTTTGGTGGCCTGGTAGGTGTTATAGCGGTCACCAGGACAGAAAAGGGAAACCCCATTGCGGGCGTTGCAATAGCTACTGCGCTTATGCCCCCGTTATGTACTGCTGGCTACGGCTTAGCAACTGGTCATTTCATTTACTTTTTCGGATCGCTGTTTCTTTATTGCATCAATTGCGTATTCATTTGTATCGCGACTTATATAATTGTAAAATTTTTAAAGTACCCTGCAAAAGAAATTGAACCAAAACATGCGAAAAGAGTCAAATATGGCATTACGACGCTTACCCTTCTAATGCTGTTACCAAGTGCCTACTTCGCCTATTCTTTGTATTATCAGCAGAAATATAACGAATCTGTAAATACATTTATAGATAAGGAGTTTAATGATAAGGGAAATACATTAATCTATAAAAAAACAAATTATAACAGTGATCCTAAAACGATAGAACTGGCATTTTTATCACGACGCTTTACTGAGAACGAAATAAAAAATCTTAACAATGATCTTAAGGATTATGGTATTGCCAACACGAAACTTATTGTAAGGCAGGATTCGGGCTTAAATATTCAGAATTTAAAAAAAGATATATTGAATGAAGTGAAGGGCGCTGACACGATCATAAACCAAAAGGATATTGAGATCAGGTTGCTAAGAAATGAAATTGCTGCGAACACTTTCGACAACAAAGAAATTTTAAAAGAAGCCAGTGCACTCTTTCCTGACATAACAGCCATTTCTCTTGCGAACCACGATTTTTATACCAGCAAGGATAGCAGTTTTGCAACAACTGTTTTATTCTATGAATCGCCAAAAGAATTAAGTAACGATGATAAAGTAAAATTTGAGAATTGGCTGAAGCAACGTCTCGCATTAAAGAACGTTGAGATTTATAAAAAATAATCTATTTAGGAACAGAATAGCCAGCAGGCGCTTGTTGAACGGGAAATGCAGCGTGGTTCGCAATTCCATTCACTGAAAATGCGTGGTTAGAGAAATAAAATATTAAGATTAACAGAGAAAGTATCAGCAAAATAATTGCCCACAACTTCCATGAATATTTTTTTTCAGGCAAAACATCCTCCCGGTAAAATTCATTCATAACCCCCGAGGTCGTTTCCTTGTCTCCTACCAACACAGCATGTTCAGCATTTTTATGAATTACTCTTTCCGCAACAACGGGCTCGTAAAATTTGATACTATTTTCTATTTCAAATAAAATATTTCCGGCAGGAGTCTTTTGAAGTATACCAAGAGAATTAAAATTTATTTTCTCGCCTGCATCTAATTTCATTTTAGCATTAAGGCACCAGTTGTTAAGTTTTTCTTCTGCTTCGTATACCTGTATATGTTGGAGCTGAGAAATATAATTTTTCAATCCGTCCGAGAGATACGTTTCGTTTTCACTGTAAATAATTTCGTCCGTGAAAGGACTAATCATTTTATCAGCTATTTCCAATGATGCCGGCGTTTGCTTTATTGTAAAACTACCTAACAGCGGGAGGTGGCATTCTTTCTTTTGAATTAAATAAGATGTGATAAGTTCCTGCATAATTTCCGCAAATATCTATCAATAAAGTTATACAATCCATTACGTATTCCGCTGGAAAAATACTGGCAATAGAAACTCTCCACACAAATAACTCGTTGTTCGGGCAGCCAGTTTTTTAATGCGCTGTTGTAATTACTTTAGAAATGAATTAGCACGCCGCCAATAACCTGCAAACCGTAAACAGGATAATTGTTCCAGCGTTCATACTTGCTGTTAAGTATATTGTCCAAATCGAGCCATGCACTGAATTTTTTATTAAGCTTAAATTCAGCACCAACACTGATGTCGGTTCCACCTTTTAGATTTTTTTCGTAAGAACCAACGGTATTATAAGTTACTAAAGCTTTTGCTCCTGAAAATGCCACGATATCTCCTTTAATTAACACCTCTTTGAATGCATTCCAGCGAAGAGAACCTGATAATTTTAAAGGATACATTTCCCAGGCTTTTGCATTGTCGAGCAGGCCTGTGTAAGTATTTAGATCAAGCCCTGCCGTAAGTGTAAACTTGTCCTGGTTAATGAAATTCATATCACCATGAATCTGCAGATCATCAACCCTTCTTTCATTCTTAATGTAAAAACTTTTTCCATCGAGGCTATCATTTATAAACAAAGGCATATTATTAAAAGTAATAAAAGCAGCTCTTGCATTAAAGCTAAAATGATTTCCAACCGTCGCTTTAATACCACCATAATATTGCCTTTGCTTTGTATTATTTAAAAAAGTCGGGTCTTGCATGTAGGGGTTTTCACCACTTAGTGTACGAAAACTATTGGCAATATAATTACCTATCCATCCCGCCTGCACGATCAATACATTTTTTTGCAACTGCGCTTCTGCATATATGTTAGGTAAAATAGTTACGTCGCTATTGTTCCATGCAGGAGTAACCCCGCCATGAAAAGTGAACCTGTCTCCATAGTAAACAAATTCAGGCGTCAGTTCAAAAAGGTTATTAGTAACCTGGAGTGTTGAATTTTTAATTTGGTACTTATCAAAATTTCCAGTCGCGGTTACCTTCACAGAAACGGCATCGCTAAATTTCTTCTCAGCCGGCAACGTTAAAAGCAAGGTGGTTTCCGTAGCCTTGCCTTCTCTCGAAAAAGTATGCAACTCGAGATGCGGATCATAAATAAAATTCAAATCGTTAACTGCAATATTTCTTAAACCAACTCCTGCTGATAAATCCTGGTAGCTTCTTCTTACATCAGATTTGCTAAAACTATCGAGCGTGTGATCATAGCCATATTGATAATATTCATGCTGAGCAAATGCAGCATGAGCATATATTTCGCTCTTTGGAGTGAAAATGCTCCCATCTCCCCTGATCTTCAATTCACTGAAATCCTGGTTGTCAATACTTCCTCTTGACGAAATATAATTTCCATAGACATTCAGCAAATTTTTCTTTCCATCACCAAAACTAAATGCGCCGGCAATATAAGGCGTCGTAAAACTTCCGAAGCCAACCTTTAATTGATTTCTATCGCCTAGTTGCAATGTTGTATCTGCATCGAGAGCGAGTGGTTTTAATGACACAGGCTGATACGTGAAGAATAAATTTTGTGGCGGAATATTGTAGGTAAGTCTTGGCCTTGATGTATCTGCTGTAATCGGCGATGCGTACAAATTTATTTTTACCGTATTGCGCAATACCGGTTTATAGGAAGAGGTGATTTCAATGGTTTGCCTTCTTGAAGTATCATTTTGCGCCCGCGCTGCAATAAAATAGCAACAACTGAAAATTGTTGCGATCAAAAACTTTGCGTTGATTTTTTTTAAAAGTATCATAAAGATTGAATTCATTAAGTTTAAATAATCGTGCTATTTTTTTGTTGAAGGCGAATTTTCTACTTTTGAATTTTGTTGATCCTCGCTTATAGCAATGCTCAATTTATCCTGTGCTTCTTTTTTTAATTCCGGAATAGTTGCATTATCCGCCACACTTTGATAGGTGGCCTTTGCATTGAAATAATCCTTTTCCTTCAGGTACACGTCTCCTAACAGAATATATGCTTTTGCAACCCAGTAATCGTAAGAGCCCGTAACTTTAATTACTTCGAGACCAGCCTTTTCGGCAGCGGAAAGTTGATTAAGCATGTAATAACAATTGGCAATTTCATAACGAGCCTCAGCACCCCAGGCCGATTTGTTTACAGCAGCAACTTCTTTAAACGCTGTAATCGCCTGTTCGCATTGGTTATTAGCCTGCAAAGATTTTCCAAGTACAAGATTAGCAACGGCCTTATCGTCAGTACTCAATCCTTTTTTAGTAAGCAATTCTTTTGCAGCCGTATTCGCTTCAGTATAATCTTTTGTTTGATAATAGCTTCTTACCAAACCGCGCAAAGCTTCTAATTGATTATCGGGAGTTGTTGCCAGTTCTTTGAGTTTTGCAAAATAAATTTTTGAATTAGGATAATCCTGCGATTCAAAATAATAAATATGCGCTGCAGCATAAGCGGCCCTTTCGGCAAACTTGCTGCTTCCCTGGGCAACTACAGCCTGGTAGCCCACTAAAGCATTCTGCCAATCTTTATTCTTATAATAACATTCGCTCTTATAAAAATTAGCTTCTAATGCATAAGCACCTTGTGGATATTTGGAAAGATAATTGGAGAAGGCGTTTATTGCTCCAGCACAGTCACCGTTAGTATATTTCAACTCGGCAGAAGCAAACGTTAACGAATCCGCTTCCGAAATGCTGATAACCTTTCCCGCCTTCTGCACAAAATCAACATAATCGTTTGGACGCCCTACTTCCACATAAATATTTTTCATGTTATCCATCGCTTCGTCCGCTTCAGGGGATTGAGGATACAGCGTAACCAGCTTCTGGTAATATTTTAATGCTTCTTCATTATTATTTAAATTATAATCAGCCAAACCCAATTTCAGGTAAACTTTAGGATATTGGCCGCTTGCATCTTTAATATCAAGAATTTTATTGAGGTAAGGAATAGCATCTTTAAATTTTTCCTGCACCATATAAGCATTCGCAATCTGCATATAAGACTCTGCAACCAGGTCGCTTTTAGGGTATTGCTGAATCAAAGCATTAAAAGTTTTTATCTTTTCATTGGGATTATTTATTCCGCTTATTAATGCAATCTGGTAGAGCGAATAATCGCTTTGTGGCAGACCATTATTAATAACATTTTGATACATGGTTTTTGCGGTGCCGTAATTCTTTTGCATAAAATAACAATCTGCTGCTCTTACATACGCATCTTGTTTTAAAGCCGAAGATTGAGAAGAAACAACCGGAGCAACCTGTTTAAAATCAGCCAGGGCAAAAGGATAATTTTCCTTTTGTATGTAAGCATATCCAAGCGTGTATTTTGCAGCATCCGGATTAGCCTCTCCCTGGATACCGCCGGATGACAAATACGCATTCATATATTTAATTACGTCGTCATAACGGTTTTGCCTGTACGCAACCTCGCCCTTCCAGAAATTGGCAAAAGGAAGCACAGCCCCTGCATTTGGATCGTTAATAATTTTTGTAAGGAGGTCATCGGCATCGCTCAGCTTGCCATCATTAATGTATTCAGAGGCCCGGCCAAACAATAGCTTTGGATAAACCTTTTGCATGGATGGTGTTGGCTTGCCAAATGATTCATATAAAGCCAGTGCATCATTATAATTATTGGTATTGGCAAGAAGGTTGATGAGAATTTCTTTGGCTTCAGTAGCATATTCTGAATTTGGGTATAAGTCCAGGAATTTATTCATTTCGCTCAACGCAATATCCTGGTAGCCTAACTGGTAAGAAAGCTTGGCATAATTGAACCGCGAAATTTCCTGTTGTTTTCTATTACTGTTATTGTTGGCACTGTATTGAAATGCACTTCGTGCATTTTCTTTCTGATTGGTCTTTAAATACAGGTCTCCTAATAGATACATGGAGTTTTGCCCCATAGAATCTTTCTCATTACTTAGTTGTTTAAAGCCTTCAATTGCTTTATCCACCTGGTTTCCGTCGTAATAACAATAACTAAGTTCGTACATTACTTCTTTAGAAACTTTGTCGCTGTTATCAACGTATGCTTTCAGTAAAGGCAGCGCTTTTGCAAATTCCTTTTTTTCAAAATATAATTGCCCTATTAAAAGATTGAGATCGTTGCGGTAATAGATATCGTTGCGTGAAAGCGAACTCTCACCATACTTGAGCGCTTCCTCTTTGTTTCCCTGGAAATAATAGATCTGCGCAATATAATATGGTACAAGCCCTTTGTATTTGTCCCTGTTTTCTACCTTTCGGAAAGAATTTAAAGCTTCAGAATAATCACGGTCCCTATAACATATGAAGCCATAATAGTAATTAGCATCATAATAATATTTGTTGGTTGACAATTGATGAATCTCGTTGAATAAGGGTTTGGCCTTATCAAATTGTTTCAGGTTGAAATAGGAATATGCCAATTCAAATTTTGCATCAGCAATTTCATCGTTGCTTAAATTATCATAGCCTGCTCTTTCATAATAGACTACGGCACGTGCAAAATCATTTTTGGTAAAATAATATTTTGCCAAATGATAGCTCATCATTTGCTGCCTTGGTTCGTTATTGGCCGCGTCAATAAAACGATGCGCCTCATCTTCCGCAACTGCCTGGTTAAGTTTTAATCCGCAAACAATATAATAGTATTCGATATCCTGGTTAATATAGGCATGGCTGCTTTGCGTATTTTCGGGATATTGGTCCCGCAAGCTTTTCAGTAAGGGGTATGCGAGGCTGTATTCATCCTTTATAAAAAATTCTTTTGCTTCCTTATAATCTTTCTCCGGATCGGTAACGTTATAATTTGCCTGGGAAAAACAGGAAATAGAAAGAAGCAAAAAGGCAATGGGAATAAGGAGGCGATTCATGAATTATATTATTTTAATTTTTTTATGATGCCGGGTCTTTACACATCAAAAAAAGAAAACCTAAAATTTGGCGCAAAAGTACAAACACCATTCCAGTTATTTCTTCGTCAATAACATATTGATGAAAATAAAACACTTTAAATTGCATCAATCTTTGTTAACACAATTGTAAAAAAAAATGAAAAGGATTCTTTCGACAAAATACTCAACAGGAGGTTTCAATTTTGCGATGCTTGTTTTGCGTGTAGCCCTGGGGGTTTTAATGCTAAGTCATGGCTACGGTAAACTTGTGCATTTTAATGGAATGAAGGGCAGCTTCATAAATTTCCTGGGAATGGGTTCCACCCTTTCACTATCGCTCGACATATTTGCCGAATTTTTTTGTTCGGCTTTTCTAATACTGGGCTTGTTTACACGCTTTGCCGTGATACCGATCTTAATCGCGATGTCGGTCGCCCTGTTTAAGGTTCATCACGGTCTTTTATTCGGAGCAGGTGAAAGAGCAGCCGTCTATCTTGCCTGTTGCATAACCTTACTCTTTTGTGGTCCCGGAAAAATTAGTGTGGATGGAATGATTGGGAAATAGCGGTCGGCACGGCGATAGCCGTCAGACCGCGATTAACAACTTTAGTCAATAAAAATAATTTAATACCTCACATAACTTGTTCACACATAAAACTCAAATAAGAATACACTACGCACTTACCGACCAGATGGGGTTTGTGTACCACGGGCATTATGCACAGTTTTATGAAATTGGCAGAACCGAATCGTTACGTAGCCTGGGAATTACTTATAAGAGTATTGAAGAAATAGGTATAATAATGCCCGTCGTTGAAATACACACAAAATTTTTACGCCCCGCAAAATATGATGATCTGATAACAGTCGTAACCAAAGTGACCGAATTGCCGCTGCATCATAAAATAATTTTTCATGGTGAAATTTACAATGAGAAAAATGAATTGCTGAACAGCGGAACCGTAACATTGTATTTCATGAATGCCAAAACCATGAGGCGCTGCGATATGCCGGAGACAATAAAGGAAAAAGTAGAAGATTTTTTTTAGAGAAATAACTTTATGTCATCATCACCTTATAAATTCTTCAGGTTACCTTCAGATTCATTTTGTAATTTTTCCAAAATTTTATTGTGAAAATTCTAATTATTGAAGATGAAAAAGAATTGAGTGAAAGTATTGCAACTTATCTCAAAGGTGAAAACTACATCTGTGAAATTGCGTCCGATTTTAATAAAGCCATCGAAAAAACGGAGTTGTATGATTACGATTGCATTCTGCTGGATATTACCCTGCCCGGCGGGAATGGCCTGGAAATCTTAAGAGAACTGAAAGCCAACAATAAAATGGATGGTGTATTAATTATCTCTGCCAAAAATTCTATCGATGATAAGGTGAGCGGCCTCACCCTGGGGGCTGATGATTATTTGTCGAAGCCATTCCATCTTTCGGAATTAAGCGCAAGGATAGCTGCAATTATCCGCCGAAAAAATTTTGAGGGAAATGATATATTGAAATTTGAAAACCTGAGCATCGATACACGGGCCAAAACAGCATTGGTAAATGATAAGCCATTGGATCTCACCAAAAAAGAATTTGAACTTTTGCTGTATTTCATGAGCAATAAAAAACGGGTGATTTCAAAAAACGCGATTGCCGAACATCTTTGGGGCGATGATATGCAGGGCAACAATGATTTTATTTATACCCATATTAAAAATTTAAGAAAAAAATTATTTGAGGCCGGAGGCGCTGATTATATTAAATCAGTGTATGGCATGGGGTATAAGTTTTCAAATTAATGAAGCTCCTTTCAAAATACAACCAGGTTAATGTAATAGCGACTATCATTGTATTATTGCTAAGTGCTGTTGCTTATTACTTCGTTATAGAAAGAGCCCTGGTGCACCAATTGGACAAGAGCCTTATTGTTGAAGAAAAAGAAATAACGGATTACGTGAGAGAGAATAATCTTTTGCCCGAGCCATCAGATTCAAAAGAAGAACAGGAATTATACACTCCTGCAAATGATGAGAAAGTGATGCGCAAATTCAGCACTGTTGAATTATACAATGCCCATCATCATAAAGATATCTATTATCGGCAATTGGAATTTCCGGTGGTTGTTAAAGGAAAAGTATTTAAAGCAGATGTAAGAAAATCGCAGGAAGAAACGGAAGATCTTGTTCAACTGATATTGAAGATTACGCTCGCACTTGTGCTGCTATTACTCGTAACACTCTTTATCATAAACAGGTTTGTATTAAGTAAACTCTGGAAACCTTTCAACTCAACACTGCAACAGATTAAACAATTTAATGTTACAGGTAAAAATGAGGTGCACCTCGATCCAACAAATATTAATGAGTTTGCTGAACTTAATTCCGCAGTAAACATCATGACAAAAAAAGCCACGCAAGACTACCACGAAATAAAAAGCTTTACGGAAAATGCTTCTCACGAAATACAGACGCCGCTGGCAATTATCAGGTCAAAACTCGAATTGCTCAGCCAATCAGAAAATTTGAAAGAAGACCAAATGAATGCAATCGAATCGATCT
This sequence comes from Ginsengibacter sp., assembly GCF_057362405.1. Taxonomy (NCBI): domain Bacteria; kingdom Pseudomonadati; phylum Bacteroidota; class Chitinophagia; order Chitinophagales; family Chitinophagaceae; genus Ginsengibacter; species Ginsengibacter sp. Next base: position 17,031 of record NZ_JBMQQG010000014.1, on the reverse strand, counting down.
CCGAAACGACCAATCGACTTTCCAAACTAAACCAGTCACTTATTTTACTCACTAAAATAGATAACAGGCAATTTAAAGAAACTGAAGATGTTAATATAAGCCTTCTGCTGCACCGACATTTAAATAATTATGAGGAGTTATTTCATGCAAAAGAAATCAATATAACAACGAATATTACTGAAGATGTTATGGTAACTATGAATGAAACATTAGCAGAGATATTAATTGTAAACCTTCTTATAAATGCAATTAAACACAATATAGAAAAAGGTACCCTTACAATTGAATTGAACAAAAACTATTTGTCAATTGCAAATACGGGGAAAATATTGAACACAAATCCGGCAATATATTTTGAAAGGTTTAAAAAGGAGTCTGCTTCCAATGATTCAATGGGGCTTGGCTTATCAATAGTAAAAAAAATTTGCGATACATATGATTTTGAAATTAGCTATAATTATAAGGATAGGATGCACATGCTACTTGTAAATTTTAAAAATGGCAGCTTATGATCCTTAAGTCGAAATGCGCTGTCATTTGTTTAAAATTGCTTGCTACAAATAAAAAGGGGTATACATATTGTTATATCTATAAAAACGAATTAATTATTCAAACACTTTCCCATAATGAAATTAAGAAACAGGTGGATTTTGGTCTTACTTTTATCGATTCCTACCCTGGGATTTTCCCAAAAAACTGATACATTAATACACAAGCTCGACAGTTTAAGCAGAAAAACGGATAGTGCCGGGGGCCAGGTAAATAATGTTACGCCCAAAGCTTACAATGATAATACTAAAATAACTTTCAACAGCTATTTTATCTTGTTGGGCAGCGATCTTAAACAATCGTTTACTAAGCCTTTTCATATGAAAGGACGGGATTGGGGAAATTTGGGGAAATTTGCCGTGGTTGCAACAGCGCTTTCTTTCGCTGATGAACCAATTCAACAAGGCGCATTAAAACTGCGGCAAAAAAGTCCCACTATCGCCAATACGAGTAAATACATAACAAATTTTGGCGGCATTTATGAGGCTTATACTCTGGCGGCAATAGGCGCCTATGGTTTTATATTTAAAAATGAAAAGATGCAGACGACAACGTTATTGGCCACGCAATCCTATATAGCGGCGGCGGCAGTAGAAAGCGTTACCAAATTTTTATCGGGACGTACGAGGCCATCTTTTTATCCGCCCGGTAGCGAAGCAGAGCCCAGATTCCTGGGACCGTTTTCAAAAACCGCAACAACCACCAGTGGTAAAAAAATATATAGCTCATTTCCATCGGGTCATACCACCGTTGCATTTGCAGCAGCAACCGTGTTTGCTATGGAATACAAGGATAAACCAATTGTTCCCATAATTGCTTATAGCGCAGCAACATTAATTGGCCTTAGCCGCATTACTGAAAATAAGCACTGGAGTACCGATGTTTTAGTAGGTGCCGCGCTGGGCTTTCTAACCGGTAAAGAGGTTGTTAATAACTATCACCGATACTCGAAATTAAAAGCACCCGGCCAAAAGAAAAACACTATAACATTTAACCTTGGATATTCGTATGGGCATTTAATGCCCGGGCTGATTTACAAGTTTAGATAGTTCCCTTTCTAAAATCTTCAAATTTTTTTCAGAATGTCCTTTTAGTTTTACATCTTCTTTAAACATTTAACTAAATAACACTATGAAAAAGATTATAAGTTTAGCAACAATTTTATTTGCGCTTACGATGTTTGCCTTTGGACAGGAGAACGGGCATAATAAACATATAAAAGTTCCGGCCGTGGTAAAAACCGCATTTTACCGTAAATACAGAGATGCCAAACGCGTTACCTGGGAAAAAGAGAATGACAATTATGAAGCAAATTGGGGAGGCAAGTCAGGCGAAGATAATTCTGTTCAATTTACGCCTTCCGGTGAGTTTATAGAAATCGTAAAAGCTATACCACGTAACCAGTTGCCGGAACAAATCATCGTTTATGTAAACAAACATTACAAAGGCGTTAAAATTACAGAAGCGGGTAAAGTTACAAATGCTGCCGGCAAAATATCATACGAAATTGAACTTAAGGGCAAAGACGTTATTTTTGATGAACAAGGTAATTTCATTAAAAGCGAAAAATAATGTATTCAAGTGGCATTTAGCCGTCTCTCAACAAGGGATGGCTTTTGTTTTAAATAAATGAAAATAAAATCTTTCATATTTCTAGTTGCGTTTATGGGGCCGGTATTTTGTATCGCTCAAATAAAAAGCCTCTCTTATTTTGTGGATAGTTCACTTAAAAATAACCCCCAATTATACGAATACCGAAATCTTATTTTATCAAACAGTATCGACAGCCAGTTAATTAGTGCGGCAAATAAATTCCAGGTTACAGGTAGCGGAAACGCATTTTACGCCCCGGTTATCGACGGGTACGGCTATGATGAGGTCATAACTAACGGTCAGCAATTATCAACGCTGGTTACAATAAATAAACAAATTTATAATAAGAGAAACCTGGGCCTTCAGTTTAAGAACCTGCAATTGCAGCGGGATTCGCTTCAGGTTACATCATTTATCGCCACAAAGGATATTAAAAAAACTATCATTACCCAGTACATAACAACTTACGGAGACCAATTGCAAATTGATTTTAATAACGAGGTAATTGCCCTGCTCAGCAATGAAGAATCGATACTAAAAAAACTTACGCAAAAGAATGTTTACAAACAATCTGACTATTTAGCTTTTCTGGTAACATTGCAACAGCAGCAATTAACCCGCAGCCAGCTTTTAGTTCAATATAAAAATGACTACGCCACTTTAAATTACCTGGCTGGCATTACAGATACATCGACAACCCAACTGGCAGAACCCGGTATTTCGGTTGCAAAATATTTTATTAACGATAGCAGCACTTTTCTTCTGAAATATAAAATTGACAGCCTTCAGTTAGTGAATCAACGTTCTATAGTAGACGTTGGTTACAGGCCTAAAGTAAACCTGTTTGCCGATGCAGGCTACCAGTCTTCATTTATGGTAACGCCCTATAAAAACTTTGGAACCAATGTGGGCATTAACCTCACTATCCCCATCTATGACGGGCATCAAAAGCAGTTGCAATACACGAAACTCAACATCCAGGAAAGAACAAGGCAAAAGCAAAAAGACTATTTCACCCAACAGCTAACGCAGCAGGTACAGCAGTTGCAACAACAATTGAATGCAATTGATGAACTTACCGCTCCTATTAATAAACAAATAGAATATCTGAAAACATTAATACAGGTAAATGGAAAGTTGCTGGAAACAGGGGATATAAAAATTACTGATTATGTGCTGGCCCTAAATAATTATATTACTTCCAGAAACCTGGTCGTACAAAACATGATTACCCGTTATCAAATTATTAACCAATTAAATTACTGGAACGTCGCCAACTAATAAATGATTAAGAATATAAACTGCAGGTCATGAAAAAAAATTCCGTCGAAATTATTTTGCTATTTTTTTCATTTGCGACAATAACTTTCAGTTGTAGGCAAAAAGATACTGCCACAGAAGAAGATGCAGCAATAGAAACACGCACACCCGTTACCGTTACATCAGTTAATTACGGCCCGCTGCAACAATATATTGAACTAAATGCCACTTCATCGTTTCTGCAAAAAAGCTATGTGAAGTCAAATATTATCGGTTACGTTAAAAATGTAAATGTAAAAATTGGCGACTTTGTAAATAAAGGGCAAACTTTATTTGTTTTAAAAACCAAAGAAGCGGAAGCAATAGGTAACACCGTTAACAGTCTTGATCCTGATTTTAAATTTTCAGGTGTGAATATGATACCGGCAAACAGTAATGGCTTTATTGCAGAAATGGATCACCAGCCCGGTGATTATGTACAGGATGGAGAGCAACTGGCGGTAATAAGCGATTCTAAAAGTTTTGCTTTTATAATGAACGTCCCGTATGAAGATATTCCTTATGTATCAGTCGGCAAGAATGTTGAAATTATACTGCCGGGTAATGAGCGATTAACCGGCGTCGTTAGCTCACCAATGCCGATGATGGATTCCATATCGCAAACACAAACATTTTCGGTCAAAGCATATACCTCTCATAAGATTCCGCAGAACCTGGTGGCGGCCATACGAATCGTAAAAGTTGCGAAACCCAATGCTGCAACATTGCCTAAAAACTCTGTTTTATCTAATGAGACGCAATCAGAATTCTGGGTAATGAAAATGATCAACGATACTACCGCTGTAAAGGTTCCGGTAAAAAAAGGATTGGAAAGTGGTGACAGTGTTGAAATTGTTTCACCTGAATTTTCTCCAAAAGATAAAATTTTATTAAGCGGAAATTATGGACTTGCGGACACTGCTTCGGTCATCGTAACTAAATAGGATATTCGAAGTTCAATGCAGGATTTACTATGTTTATAAAACTGATCAATCACTTCATTGTGTAAAATTAAAAGAAAACAACCTGAAGACTTCTGAGCAAGTCTTGTCCTTCTCCCCCGGGGAGGAAGAGTTGGGATGAGGCCATTATGAAAAATTATTTTACTACACATAAAAGTCCTTTAACTGTTGTCCTCTTTATGTTGATAGCGGGTGGATTGTTCGCGTATGCGAAATTGCAGACTTCCCTCTTTCCTGAAATCACCTTTCCCAAAATAAAAATTATTGCAGATGCAGGACTGCAGCCGGTTGACAGGATGATGGTCAACGTAACCCGTCCCCTGGAAAACGCCATAAAGCAAGTGCCCGATCTAACCGGTATCCGCAGTTCAACAAGTCGCGGAAGTTGCGAAATATCGGCCTATATAAATTGGGATGCAAACGTCGATATCAGCCAGCAAAAAATAGAAGCAAGGATTGCCGAAATCAGAAACAGTTTACCTCCGGAAGTAGTCATAACGGTCGAAAAAATGAATCCATCCATTTTACCGGTGATGGGTTACTCCGTTGAAAGCCATGAACTCTCTCCTATCGAATTAAAGGAACTGGCAACATACACCATAAAACCTTACCTGAGCCAGGTTGCGGGTGTTTCCGAAATAAGGATTATCGGCGGCAAATCGAAAGAGTTTTGGATAAAACTCAATCACCAAAAGATGAGCTCGCTTTCGGTAACTCCCGATGCCATAGGTAATGCATTGGCGCAAACAAACTTTCTAAAGTCAAATGGCTATCTTTCTGACTACAGATTTCTCTATCTAACGGTTACCGATGCCTCCGTCCAATCTCTTGATGACTTAAAAAATGTTGTGGTCAGCAATAATAGCAAACGTATTGTACGCTTGCGGGATATAGCCGATATTCAAATAAACGAAGCTGTCGAATACATAAAAGTAAATGCTGATGGCAAAGAGGGATTATTGATAGCGGTTATAAAACAACCCAACAGCAATCTTGTTGACGTATCAAAGCAAATGGAAAATAAGATCGTGGAGTTAAGGAAAACACTTCCAAAAGATGTAATTATTAAACCTTACTATATACAGGCAAATTTTGTTAATGAAGTGGTAACCAGTGTTACAGACAGCTTGTGGATCGGTCTTGCATTAGCAATTATAGTAGCGATCATTTTTCTCCGGTCATTTAAAGCAAGTGCTACAATTTTAATTACGATACCGATTACCCTGGGTGCCACATTAATAACACTTTATGGTATCGGCTACACGCTGAATATAATGACACTCGGCGCTATTGCCGCCGCAATTGGTTTAATTATAGATGATGCCATTGTAGTTGTTGAACAAATACATCGCACACACGAAGAAAATCCCCTCGATGAGTATAAAAATATCGTCCACAATGCTATTAAGTATCTATTTCCTGCAATGGTTGGTTCTTCAATAAGTACTATCGTTATTTTTATACCGTTCATGCTGATGAGCGGTGTGGCGGGCGCCTATTTCAATGTGCTCACCAACACCATGATCATTACCCTTGTGTGTTCCTTCTTTGTAACATGGCTCGGCTTGCCCGTTGTTTATCTGTGGTTTTCGCGTAAAAAGAAAAGTGAAAACATAGTCGTTGAAACAAACGAGACACATGATGTAAAAAAACAAAGATGGGTGTCATGGTTTATTACTAAGCCGTGGATCAGTCTTGTCTTTGTTGCGGGGTTAGTAATGGCAATTGTACTGATACTGCCAAAATTAGCCACCGGCTTTTTGCCCGAAATGGATGAAGGAAGTATTGTGATGGACTACGCCTCTATACCCGGAACTTCTTTGACAGAAACTGATAAGGAATTACAAGCAATAGAAAAAATCATAATTGCTGATCCTAACGTAACCGCTTATTCGCGACGTACCGGAACGCAGATGGGATTTTTTATCACGGAACCCAACACGGGAGATTACCTGATTCAATTAAAAAAGAACCGCAAAAAAACAACCGACCAGGTTATTGAAGAATTAAGAGAACAAATCGAATCTTCCCAACCGGCTCTCAGGGTTGATTTCGGGCAGGTGATTTCCGATATGCTCGGTGATTTGATGACTTCAGTACAACCTATTGAAATAAAGATTTTTGGCGAAGATCAAACGGAACTGCATGAACTTTCAAGACAGGTGAAAAAAGTAGTTGATGACACAAAAGGTACCGCAGATGCATTTGATGGGATCGTTATTGCAGGGCCGTCCGTAAGCGTTCAGCCAGACTACTCAAAGCTGGCCCAATTCGGAATTACACCAGCCAATTTGCAATACCAGGTTCAAACGTCGCTGGAAGGAAATGTAATCGGCAGTATTTACGATAAAGACCGCGTTTATCCGGTACGGTTAGTTTATCCTAACAGCAGGCAAATGAGTGTGGATGATATGAAAAAGTTGCAGATCTTCCTTCCCGACGGGAGATTAAAATCTATAAGTGAGTTAGCCACAATACAAGTCAATCCCGGCGATGTAGAAATCCAGCGGGAAAATCTTCAATCAATGGGTGTCGTTACGGCAAGGCTCGATAACCGCGACCTTGGTAGCGCTATAAAAGATATTAAAGCCGGCATGAAAAGGCAAATTCATCTTCCCCAGGGTTATACAATACAATACGGCGGCGAATACCAGCAGCAGCAAAAATCTTTTTCTGAACTTTTAATGATACTGATTGCTTCAAGCATTCTTGTATTCGGTGTAATTCTGTTTTTATTCAAAAGTGTAAAAACGGCTCTTGCCATTTTGTTTATTGCCGTGTTAGGTATTGCAGGAAGTTACATCGCCTTATTCATTACGCATACGCCTCTGAATGTTGGAAGCTATACCGGCCTGATTATGATCGTCGGAATTATTGGCGAAAATTCCATCTTTACGTACCTCCAGTTTAGAGATACTTTGCGTGAAAAACCGGTAGATGATGCTATCGTGTACGCTATATCTACCCGCTTGCGGCCCAAGCTTATGACTGCTTTAGGAGCAATCATTGCATTAATGCCCCTGGCTTTGGGAATAGGCGCCGGTGCGCAATTGCATCAACCGTTAGCTATTGCAGTTATAGGCGGCTTTATTATTGCATTACCTCTCTTGCTTATAGTTTTACCAAGTATTTTGAGATTGCTGTATAAAAATTATAAGCCAAAGGTTTAGGCAATAATGACCAGGAAGCTTCGATGCGCTTTTACTTTGAGCAAAAAGGGGATTAAACGAATTTCAGTTACACGGATAAAAAAAAAATTACCTTAACTAACGTTTCGTAATTTTCAGTAAACAATGCCGGGATGAGAAAAACCAATGCTCTTATCTTTTTATTAGCGCTTATAAAATTCGTTCTTCCTTATTTATTACAAAACAGCTATTACGAACCGCATCGGGATGAATTTCTTTACCTGGCGCAAGGGTATCATTTAGCCTGGGGGTACGCGGAAGAACCTCCGATGTTATCCATTTTTGCGTGGCTTACGCATATACTTGGCGATGGAATGTTTTGGGTAAAATTCTGGCCGGATATGTTTGGCGTTCTCACATTTATTGTAAGTGCTAAAATTATTCAAAAGCTGGGTGGTGGCATGTTCGCGATTTTCCTGGTATTTCTCCCTTTTATTTTCGGTGTTTACCTGCGCCTGTTCTTTTTATTTCAACCCAATACTCCTGAAGTTTTTTTCTGGACAATGATTGCGTATAGCGTTCTACGTTATATTCAAACTGAAAAAAATATATACCTGTACTTCCTTGGCTTCAGCGTGGGTCTTGGTATGCTCAGTAAATATTCCGTTGCTATTTTTTTAGTAAGTATACTTGTCGGGTTGCTACTCACAAGGCAGAGAAAACTATTTGCTAATAAGCATTTGTACTATGCCGGTTTAATTGCTTTGCTTATTTTTCTGCCAACTATTTTATGGGAATATAATCATCATTTCCCGATCCTAGTACATATGAAAGAACTTACGCGAACTCAATTGCAATATGTAAGCCCTAAAAGCTTTCTAGTTGACCAGTTTTTAATGAATTTGCCGTGCGTATTCATCTGGCTAGCCGGGTTGTATTATGCCGCATTCTCTTTTAAGGGGAAAAAGTATCGGGCATTTGGCTGGGCTTATCTTTTTGTAATAATCATATTAGTTGTGCTTCATGGCAAAAATTATTATGCCCTTGGCGTTTATCCTGTACTGCTAGCCTTTGGCGCCTACCACCTTGAAAAGTTTTCCCAGAGACGAGTAAAACTGTGGAGATACGTTTTTGTATTGATACCCGTTTTATTGGGTATCGTATTTATTCCCATTTTGCTGCCCGTGGCAAAACCCGAAGCGCTTGCCAGGTATTACGAGGTTATGGATACCGAAAAAACCGGTTTCTTAAAATGGGAGGATCTTCGCAATCACCCGCTTCCACAGGATTTTGCCGACATGCTTGGATGGGAAGAGATGGCACAAAAAATGGCAAAGGCCTACAATAGTTTAGATAGTAACGAGAAGGCACATACGTTTTTATTTTGCGACAATTATGGAGAAGCCGGCGCTGTAAATTATTACCGGCACAAATACAATCTGCCCGAAGTGTATAGTGACAATGGAAGCTTTTTATACTGGATGCCACGAAATGTCCATCTGGAAAATCTTATATTGATAACTGATGACCAGGAGGAAATGCAACATCCATTTATAAAAGATTTTAAATCTGCTGTGGTAACAGATAGTGTAACCAATGTGTATGCAAGAGAAAGAGGAACACTCATTATTCTTTTTAAAGGAGCTAATGAAGCAATGAATAAAATGTTCCAGCAGAAAATAAATGATGATTATAAAAAGTTTAGATAAGAACTTTACAAGAAAACCCCTTAAAGACGGGTCTTGTATTAACACCTGAGAAAGAAAATGATCAGGAATTTTGATTAGTTTTTTGAATCAGCCTGCACATATCGACATTTAAATGTAACCTGTACTATTTGACCTAAGCCTGGAGGGCCTATTCCCCAATCGGAGATATAGAGTTTCCCATCAGGCCCAAATGTCATTGCAGTGGGCAAATGCAAACCGGAAGCTATTACTTGTCGCTGTCCTGAAGGAGTGACTCTCACAACGTCGCCAAAACCGGGTGTTGGTCCGGGTTGACCCACTGTATTTTCAAGTACATACAAATTATTGTTATCATCAAATGCAACACCTAATATCATTGTAAATCCTGACGCGTAAATGATATAATTTCCGTTAGGCGATAATCATAAACAGCCGCCGCACCCTGTGCTAACGGGAAAGGCGTAAGTGTTCCAATATAGAAATTACCATCATGATGTACCATAGATGTCGGCCCGATCCAGTGTCCATCGCTCCCGTTGTGCAATAGGCACGACACTCACGCCTACGAATTAGGAGACACCAGGTTTGACGTTTACAAATGGCTGTTAAAAACAAACAAAACAAAAAACAGCAATATACATGTCGACATCGGCCTTAAGTTTCCAGCCGGTAATTATATCATACGGAAGATTATTTTTATACCGATCCTAATGATAAGTCAGCTAAAGAATTGCAGCCTGTAAACGTAGCAATACAATTGGGCGATCCGTGCTACTGTAGAAACGATTCCTGAAAAAGGAATGGCTGCGATAACAGGAATGAATTCAATTTCAACATGGCATTTTGCCAATTCGTTATTTTTCCTGGGTTACACCTATACATTTTAGATGCGGGGCGTATTAGAGTAGGTGATGTTAGATTGAATTGTAAAATGGGTGTTCTCCTTAATTAGTTTTATTTTAGGAGAACATTTAAGTTTATCAAAGGCATCATGGAACTGTCTCGCCGGTTAGCTGCTATATTATTTACTGACATTGTTGGCTCCACTTCAATGATGCAGAAAGATGAACAAAATGCTGTTTTTGTAAACAGGCGTTATGTTGCTGTATTAAAAGAATGTGTTTTACGGCGAGGCGGAGAAATTTTAAATGATTTTGGTGACGGAAGTCTTTGTTGTTTTTCAAGCGCGACAGAAGCTTTGCGATGTGCGATTGAAATGCAGCAGAAGTTTCAGTTAGACCCGAAAGTTCCTCTGCGTATAGGCCTGCACGTTGGAGAAATATTTTTTGAAGACGGGAAAGTTTTTGGTGATGGTGTAAATGTGGCATCAAGAGTACAATCCTTGGGTGTTGCCAATTCAATTTTATTTTCTTCCGAGATATGCAGCAAGATCAAAAACCAACAGGAATTTAAAAGTGTATCAGTTGGCCGGTTTCATTTTAAGAATGTGGATGATCCAATGGAAGTTTTTGCATTAGCTAACGAAGGATTAACCGTTCCCAAAAAAGAAGAACTTACCGGCAAATTAAAAGACATTAAAAAAAAATCCGCTTTTAGAAAATGGATCATCGCCGCATCAGCTGCATTACTACTGTTAGCATCCTACTTTGTATACCAGGATTTTTTTCATACTTCAGGATTTTCGGGTGAAAAGACAATTGCTGTGTTGCCATTTGAAAATATCGGGGGGAGTAACAGCGATGATTATATTTCCGACGGAATCACACAAGACATTATCGGAAGTCTTTCAAAGGTTTCTTCTTTGAAAAAAGTGATTGGGTGGTTTTCTGTAAAAGGATTTAAGAAAACGACTAAGTCATTAAATGAAATTGCAAATGAGCTTGGTGTTGCCGCCATACTTTCGGGTACAGTGGAAACTGAGGGCAATAAAACGAAAATAATTGCAGAGTTAATAGAAGTGGACACGAAAAAAAGATTATGGGGAGATGATTTTGAATACGACAACGCCGATATGCTAACGATTCAATCTAAAGTGGCGGGGCAAATTGCCAGCGCACTCAAAGCAAGTGTAACACCGGAAGAAAGGAGAGAATTGACGAAGCAGTATACCGGAAACCCGGAAGCCTATAAATTATATCGCAAAGGACTTTTCTACTGGAACAAAAATAATGGGGCATACTTTGACAGTGCTGTACTTTATTATAAAAGAGCTCTTGAAATTGATCCTGAATATGCATTGGCCTATTCTGGCTTAGCCAATCGTTACATATTCTATAAATTGCCAAGCCAGCTTGAGGGCGTCCCAATTGCCAGAATGTATGCTACCAAAGCATTGGCATTGGACAGCAATCTCAGTGAAGCGGTAACTACTCTCGGGTTTATTCAAGCTAATTTCGATTATGATTGGACAAAAGCAAAAATCACATTTGAAAAAGCTCTAAAGCTCAATCCCAATAATTCTGAGGCACACCTTTTTTATGGTAATTTATTACAATACTACGGCGAAAGTACAGAGCAGGGAATTGGGCAAGTAAAAAGAGCACTTGAACTTGATCCACTTAACACACGATTCAATTGGATTCTGGGGAGGAATTATTACCTGGCTCGTCAATATGAGCTTGCCTCTGAACAACTGAAAAAAACTCTTATTCTTGATCCTGATCATCTCTATACGAAAGAAACTCTTATCCTTGTCTATTTGGAAAAGAAAAAATTAACTGAAGCCCTCGAATTGATCAAACAACTCCCCAAAATATCAGATGGTTCTGAGCCCGAGCAAATTTACTATCTATGTTATGGCTATGCCGTTTCAGGAGACACAGCCCTTGCAAAATCAACCTTGGAGAAAATATTAAATGACCATCCCGGGCATAGACCCTTATTTTTGGCATATGATTATATAGCTCTGAAAAATTATAAAGAGGCGCTAAACATGTTAGAATTGGCTTATAATACGAGGGACATTCAATTGTTTTGGGTCAAGGTTGACCCCATTTTAGATCCTATCAGAAATGAACCCCGTTTTAAAGCGTTGCTAAAAAAAATGAACCTTGATTAAGCATTTTTAAATTGCTGCCATTTTTTTACCTCAGGATTATTTTTATCCTCACTACATTTGGGTATAACACATGCAACAAAACCGTCAGCTTGCTGCTATTTTATTTACTGATATAGTTGGTTCTACTTCGATGATGCAGAAGGATGAACAGGCAGCCCTTTCTATAAACAAACGTTATGTGGCAGTGCTGAAACAATCTGTATCGTCCTATGGCGGGGAAATTCTAAATGATTTTGGCGACGGCAGTCTTTGCACCTTTGCCAGCGCCACCCAGGCAGTAAGGTGTTCAATGGAAATGCAACAGCAATTCCGCACTGAGCCTAAAGTTCCTCTTCGGATAGGCCTGCACGTTGGAGAAATATTTTTTGAAGATGGAAAAGTTTTCGGAGATGGTGTTAATGTGGCTTCACGCATTCAATCTCTTGGCATTGCTAACTCGATATTATTCTCTTCCGAAATTTGCAGCAAAATAAGAAATCAACAGGAATTTAAAAGCGTTTCTGTAGGCAAGTTTCATTTTAAAAATGTGGATGAGCCGATGGAGGTTTTTGCGCTGGCCAATGATGGACTAGCGGTTCCCAGGAAAGAAGAACTTACCGGCAAGCTTAAAGAAAATAAAAAAAAATCAGCAATAAAAAAATGGGTTGTTACAGCAATAATAATTGCCTTGCTTGGTATATCTTTTTTCCTTTACAAAATTTATTATAATACAGGATTTACAGGTGATAAAGCAATTGCGGTGCTACCCTTTGAAAATATAGGAACAGACAAGAGCGAGGAATATGTATCAGATGGCATCACGCAGGATATTATTAATAACCTTTCAAAGGTTTCGTCAATACAAAAAGTGATAGCATGGTTTTCAGTAAGAGGGTTCAGGAATACCAAAAGCAGCTTACGGGAAATTGCAGATCAATTAGGCGTAGCAGCAATACTTACGGGAACAATAGAAAGGCAGCCAAATAATATCCATATAGTTGCGGAACTCGTGGAAGTTAGTAACAACAAGAGATTATGGGGGGAAGATTACAATTATAGCAGCAAAGATTTATTATCTATTCAAAGCGATTTGGCGGAACACATTGTAAGTGCGTTACGTGCAAGTCTTACACCTGAAGAAAAGCAAGATCTTACCAAACACTCCACCGAAAACATAGAGGCATATAAATTTTATCGTAAGGGTCGTTTCTTCTGGGATCAGCGAAATAAAGCAGCGTACGACAGTGCAGAAGTTTATTACAAAAAGGCCATAGACCTTGATCCAGACTTTGCGCTCGCTTATTCCGGCCTTGCAGATTGTTATACATTTAATCAAAAAGGTTTATCACAACTAGAATCTATACCTATCGCTAAAGATTATGCCCAAAAAGCATTATCGCTTGATAGCACTCTTACTGAAGCGTGGACTACTATTGGTTTTATTCAATCACATTTTGAATACAATTGGCATGACGCCAAAATTCTTTTTGAAAAAATAATTAAGACCAATCCTAATTACCCAATCGCTCATTTATATTACGGAAATGTTTTGCTCGCGTATGGTAAAACGGACGAAGCTATAGCCGAGACAAAAAAGGCTTTGGCGCTTGACCCGCTCTCCGCAGTTATTAACTATGTATTGGGGAGAGAATATTATCATTCGAGAAAATACGATTCCGCAATTTTACAGCTTCGAAAAAATCTTAATCTTAATTCGAAATTTATAAATAGTTATGTTCCGTTAGGGCAAGCTTATGTTCAAAAACAATTGTACCCTGATGCTATTAATACTTTTTCCAATTGCCCAAAAGTAACATGGGACCTGGGCTCTAACGGGCTTCTTTTGTTATCATACACATATTACCTCTCTGGTGATTCTTTAAATGGCAAATCACTCTTTAACAAAGTTTCAAAACAGGACTTACTGCAGGCACCATATTTGGTGGCTTACGTATATGTAAGTATGAGGAATTTTAACGAAGCACTTACTCAATTAGAATATGGTTACAAAATTCATGCAATACAAATGCCATTTATAACAGTTGATCCTATGCTTGATCCGCTTAGAAAAGAACCTCGCTTTAAAGCGATCATCAAAAAAATGAATTTGGAATAACGGTGTTATTAACAAGGGGAAGATTTGTATCCCCGATAGAAATAAAATTGCAGGCAATTACTTATTGCTTTTTAAAACTTACTAGTCGTAAAATTGTCTTCCCCATCGGAACCAATTGAATTGCTTCACTTTTATGTGAAACCGGATTAAACATCCTGGTTGTGAATTGCAGGTTATTTTTATTTTCAATCATAATTTCAGGTACGTCATTATTAACGCACTCATATATCGCCAGTGAAAGAGGCTGGTAGCGAAAGTCATGGAATCCTTTTAACGGATATTGTCTTGTTGTCGTTACAGATGATGCAATAGGATGTGCTAAAACCAGCGCCCCATAAGTAAAATAATATTCATTCTTGGCGTCTTGCGTTACTTCAGGCTCAGGGAAAAACCGGATAGAAATTGTATCATTATTCTTCCATGTTTTATGCATAATGATGAATCCGTCTTCTTCAGTCCAATGCCCGCTTACAGAAAATTTATTGACCCACGATGGTTTTCTTATTTTAATATCAAAAGAAGTTGGGTGGTTAATTTCAATTTTAAATTCGATTGAATAATTGTAAGGATAGGATGTATTTTCCTGTATGCGAATTTTATTTCCATTTATTTCAGTGCTCACTTCGCAAGGGCCTAATAAGGAAGCGATCAAGCCACCTTTATTTTTCATCCACATATTTTGAACATAGTAGGGAATAATTCTGCCGGCATTGGGAACGCAGCACACGGCTGCATCCTGGTGCACGGGTGAATAAGAATAACGGGTTTGTTTTTTATCACTTGTGTCACCATTTAATCCGCCCATCATGTAATAAGAGTTGTCCGTTTTGAGATAGGCGATACAACTTTGACCAGGGTCTCTTGAACCCTGTGCAGCATTAAAAAATAATTTTTCTGTTTTATCACCAAATTTTGCTTCGCCGGTTTTTAAAAACAAATCTTCATAACTATTCATTAATTCTTGCAGAGAGCAATATTCATATCCAGTATTTGTTTCATCAGCTTTGCGCTCTCCTATCCACTCATCACCGGCGGGACCGCCGGAAACAGTTGTCGTTTGTTCAATCTTATTTAAAAAATCTTTTAATGCCTTTCCCAATAATTGATTTCCTGACGCATAATAAGCAGCAGCAACAGCACGCAGATGTTCATACGTGTGAACTCCATGGCCTTTCAGTTTGTAATCCGGATCAACTAGTTTGTTATACTGCGCATCTTCATTCAATATTTCTCTTGAAAAATCTTTATATAAGAATAAACAATAGTCACGATAGGTTTTATTTTTAGTAATCTTATATAAATTTTCGAGTACGTCCGTAAAAACCAGCCCGTGAGTCATACCACCATCATTGGGCTGTATAGAATAAAAAGGATGAGAGTCATTTTCAGGATAGTTATCCATTACGTTTTGCACTGCTCTCTCAATAGCAGTCAAGACTCTTTTATCTTTCGTATATTCATACCAGGCCAGGAGTCCTCTTAATAAAGTAGTCTTCGACCAAAGTTCGCCGTTTTCATTATTAAATTTATAGCGAAGTTCTTTATCATAGATACCTAGATATCCATCGGCATCCTGCGTTGCTAAAATTTTATTGATGTAGATTTTTATTCTTGCGAGGTGTTTACCATTATTTACCAGAATTGCACTGCGTATATAGCCGTCCCGCCAATTGCTTTGCGTTTCGCTATTCCACCAGAGAAACTGAACCTGCCAGTCACCTGCATCAGCTTTGGCTCCCACATCTTTACTCTTTACATTTTTAGTAAGCCGGTTTTTGTCATAAATATCATCCTGTATTATCAAAGAAGGGGCAAGACTATCGAGATGTCCTGTGAAACCGTTGAGGTCTTTTTCAATTTCTATTTTTAACCAACCATACGGCTTTATTGAAGAAAAAGGTAGGGGCTGAAATGTTTCTGAAATTGGTCTTATTTTCTCAAAAGGTTTTTCAACGTTCAGCTGGCCATAGGTAGTTTGTAAAAAAATGAAATTTGTTATGGCATACATCAAAAAGGCGCAGGCATTTATATTTTTCATGCTGCTATTAATTTGGAGTCATTCATCAAATTAATCTTGATACAAAACCGGATTAATAGGCGTATCAATTTGTTTTCCAATTTCTGCTCCCGGGCACCATGTTTCCCAGTCTACAAGTTGATTCTTGTTTTCAGGTTGTTTTAAAATCATATCCTTATCCATGTAGATCATTGTCATTACACCTCTCATCTTGTCAGTATTATTAGCGCCGGCACGATGAAACAACCAACCCCGGTGAAAACTCACTTCCCCAATTTCAAAAGGTTCAATTACATGCTCAAATCCTTCCCTGGCCAGTGTTTCCTTAAGTATTTGCTGGCTCTCGTCTCCAATTTCTTTATCTCTTCCGGTAGTTAGTTTATAGCTCTGGGCACTGAATTCAAGGGGTCCCATTTCAAGTGGAGTCTCCTGCAATGGAATCCAAACCGTAACGGTTGCGTCGTTTGATAACGGCCAATAATATTGATCTGCATGCCATGGCGTAATTCCTCCATGAGGCTCCTTGTATAAGGCCTGGTCATGGTACAGTCTTACTCCAGAAACACCTAACAGATCGGAGGCAATTTTCGCCAACCTTTTGCTGAACACAATTTCTTTTACTAACTGCGATTTAGTCCAGATATTCATGATCTGCAGAAATGCTTTTCCATAAGTATCCCG
>NZ_JBMQQG010000013.1:0-8520 GCF_057362405.1 Ginsengibacter sp. | reverse complement strand
AATTGGAGAGATGTTCCGGGGTAGTCTGAGAAAAGGCGTCCCCAAAAAACAATAGCAAAACAATAAGCAGGTATATTCTTTGGGAATTCAATCAGTTCGGATTTTAGAATCACTAAAATTAGCATTTATGAATGGAAGTTGCTGAAGCGGAGTTGCCACACTATTTGTTTTTTTTGAATTTGGAAATTGCGCACTACACATTAAACGCTAATGAAGGCAACTTCGTATCCTTTCTTTGGTATGTGTTATTTATATTTGAAGATCACTTTTATTGACTAAAAACCAGGCATGAATAACAAAGTCAGAACCGAATTTATTTTTGGAATTAGCATGGCAATTTTGTTTATTTCTGATAGTCTTCTGTCAGGAAAAAATCATACGACAAATGAAATTGTTGGAATTGTCTCCGCAGGAATTCTTGCCGGGGCCATTGGCGGGTTTGTGGTTGGTTTTCTTTTGGGGAAACTCAAATCATCTAAGTTCGCAGGAAATTCCAAAAAGGGCGATACTGATACCGAGAATAATTAATTTCTCAAGCTTATATCATTCAAGAATTCAAAAAAAATTATCAACAAATCTTAAGTTACGAGTAGCCTTCCTTGTTACTTTTTCCCTGAGCACCTTTTAATTATTTGTTTTCGGCGCCTTCACAATTATTGTATCGGTCGCTAGCAAAGGAACTACGTAACCGCCACTATCAATCTCTGTTTTAGGAAACGCCTTTTGTAAAACTGCCCAATCATTTTTATTTACACCTGTTTGATATAAATAAATTGACTGCAACCCTTTTATCGACTGAAGTTGCATGACTCCCTTCGCCGTAACCTTTGTTCCTACGAGACTTAGCGATTGCAACTTATCGAGGTTCTTTACCAATCCCAAACCTTTATCCGTAATCTTTGTATTATTTAATTGCAATAAGGTGAGATTTGTGCATTGGCCTATTATAGATAAAGCACTATCGCCAATATTTACATCATTTAGTTTTAGCCATGCTAATTGCTTTTTTACTGACAACAGTAATTTAATATCTGCCCCAGTAATATTGATAGCAGAAACAAAGTTTGCCATTAAATAATTAGAGTTTTGGGCCACAGGAATTATGATCACTCCTTTATCTTTTAAGGGCTGCAAATCTTTTTCATCAGCCTTTTTTACAGGCTCCGTTGGAATAATGGGAATTGCTTTTTTTTCGATATGATCACTTTGTAATGCAAGCAAATAAGGTTTAATTAATTCAGGTTGTTTTAAATCCTTTACTTTTTTATTGAAATCAGCGCCTTCATCAATCCACCAATGTATTAAGGCAATTTCTTTTTCGGTGAACTGTGGTTTTTGTTTTGGCGGCATGTGATCATCATCTTCGCGGGGAAGTAATATCCGTTTCAACAATTTACTTTCTTCCGGGTTAGCATTGAGAACGGCACCATGCTTCCCTCCTTTTAATATCCAGTCAGGGCTATCAAGCCGTAAGTTATTCTTTTGCCTTTTCTTACTGTGACAGGTATAGCATCTTGCTTGTAGCATTGGCTGAATCACATCAGCATAAGCATTCGCCTCTTCGATGTTCGGAATTACTTTTCTTACGATCGCTACAGAGTCAGGTTCATCAGATAAGGCAGAGGTAAGATAATCGGAACCATGCGTTAGAGAACCGCCAAGATGCCCTGTTATAAAAATGAGAATTAATAAGGCAACAGAAAGTAGCTTATACCAAATGTCCAGCCTACCTGAAAGTAATCTTGCATAAAGTAAAAATGAAATTGAAGCCACGCTAATTCCCATCCACATGTGCCATCCAACCAGGCTTTCGTCATAGTCTCCATTTAAGGATAACAGGTAACCTGTAATACACGAAAGGATGGCAGCAATCATTCCTGAAAAAATAATCACCTTAATTACTTGTTGTGATATTTGATATTTTTCATAAACCGAAAGCCATTGCAACAATAAACCAATCAGCAAAAAGCCAATGGGCAGGTGTACCAGCAGTACATGAAATCGGCCAATAAATTCGGTGATGGTAAGAAGCATTTAGTTACGGGTTGTCGTTAGTCATTTGTCAATGGTAATTGATGATTAATCAATAGCCATTTGGACAATGTAAAGGTTAGTATTTATTGATAAAAAGTTTTCAAAAAGTATTATGTATTAAGTAATCACTCCGGCCTATCGAATCAATAGCCCCGATCCTTTAGGTCGGGGGCAAAGTTTTTTTGTTTTCGGCTTTAGCCAAATATCCTCTGTTATAAATTCTTTTGGCTAAAGCCATTAAACGGATTCATTTTTACCCCCGACCTAAAGGATCGGGGCAAATAAACAACTTACTTTGTGATTAATTTTGTGAACTTTTTTAATACCAGGTTTTATATATTGAAAAATTGACTTATTGACTCTTCTTTAACTATATCGTTTGCGAAGCAAATTCATCATGTATACATTTATTCCCCATTGATCAGCTAACGGTTGCCGCGTATACGGCATTGTAGGCATATAATCTGCGGGGCCAAATTCTGTAAGTATCGTTAAGCGCTCTCCTGCCTTCTTCTTGCGACTAACTATTTCGTCCCACCATGCAAGATGCGCATGTAATGCCGCTTCCCATTCGGGTGCTCTCGGGTCATTAACCTGTGGGCCTTCAGCATGGCCTATTCTCGCGTGTATATGATCTGCTCTTTCAGTGGCAAGTGCTAAAGTTTCCGGTTGATCCTGCAGTAACGTTTCACTTACATTGCACCAATGCGATACATCAAATGTTATTCTTAACTCAGGAATTTTTTCCATGTAATGTTTTGCAACAGGCGCAGCAAATAAAATTCGTGACCGATGTGTTTCATGGTACATAGGAATTCCTGTTTGTTTGGAAAGTTGCAACGTATGATCTATAAATGTTTTGCTCTGTTCAAAACTAAAAAAATCTTTTCCCGAATGGCAGTTAATGTACAGTGGTTTTTGAATAGCATTTGTTGCGGCGGCTTCGGTCATTTGTTTAAATAACTGTAGATTTTCGTTGTAGTCGCTTTGGTGTCCTGCACATAAAAAGCCAACTTCGAGATGGTACTTTTTTAGCGCAACAAATAATTCATCCTGTCCTGCCTTCTCCATCGGCCACCAGATTTCAATACCGTCGTAACCGGCTTTTTTCACCTTATCACAATAGGCATCCATCGTACCTTCAAAGCCCCAGTTGGTAGCTAAGAGTTTTAATTCAAATTTATTATCCATATTTTCTTTTGATTGTTTTGCTTCCGCGAATGTCGGAATAGATGCTAACATTAATGCGGCTGTTGCTGATGCAGTAGTTTCAATAAATTTTCTCCTGTTTTGATTCATCTTTAATCTATAAATATTATGCTATAATTTCTTCAATTACTTTTCCGGAAACATCCGTTAGCCTGTATGGACGACCCTGGAAATTGTACGTGAACTTTTCATGATCAAAGCCGAGCTGGTTTAATATAGTAGCCTGCACATCAAACGGAGTAACGGCGCCACTTACCGGATAATAACCGATCTCATCCGTTTCACCATGCGAATATCCTTTCTTTATGCCACCGCCTGCCATCCAAATTGTAAATGCTCCCACATGGTGATCTCTCCCTTTAAACGGATTTGGTTTTCCTTCCCGGTTTTCCATCATGGGCGTTCGTCCAAATTCGCCGCCCCACACTATTAATGTTTCATCAAGCAAACCTCTTTGTTTCAAATCCAGTATTAAGGCAGTAATTGATTTGTCCACTTCACGGCATTTATTAATAAGGCCCACATCAACTGCTGTGCTGGCACTGGTGCCATGAGTATCCCAGCCCCAATCGAATAACTGAACAAACCTAACCCCTTTTTCAACCAATTTTCTTGCTAACAAAATATTATTCGCGAAACATGCTTTGTTCGGTTTGGTACCATACATTTCGTGAATATAATCCGGTTCGTTATTAATGTTCATAATTTCCGGCACCGAAATTTGCATCTTGTAAGCCATCTCATATTGCGCAATTCTCGACAATATTTCCGGGTCTTTAAATTCTTTAAATTCCTGTTGATTCACTTCATTAATCGCATCTATGGATGCTTTGCGTAAATCCCTGTCCATGCCGGCCGGATCATCTATAAATAAAACAGGATCTCCTACACTTCTGCATTGCACCCCCTGGTAAACGGAAGGCAGAAAGCCGCTTCCCCACACGCTTTTACCGGCATCCGGAAATTGTCCGCCCGAAGTTAATACCACAAATCCCGGCAGGTTTTGGTTTTCAGTTCCCAATCCATACGTTGTCCATGAACCAATACTTGGCCGTCCTAAACGTGGCGAACCTGTTTGCACCAGCAACTGTGCCGGGGCATGATTAAACTGATCGGTAGTGCATGCTTTTAAAAAGGTTATTTCATCTACCACCGTTGACAAGTGTGGCATATTTTCACTCACCCATGCCCGGCTTTCCCCGTGTTGGGCGAATGCGGCCTGCGGTCCCAGCATTTTTGGAACACCACGGATAAATGCAAATCTTTTGCCCTTCAGTAAAGACTCAGGACAATCCTGCCCGTCCAGCTTCATGAGGTCTGGCTTGTAATCAAATAATTCCAGTTGCGATGGCGCACCCGCCATGTGCAAATAAATAACGCTTTTTGCTTTGCCCGGAAACATCGGCAACTTAGGCTCTAACGGGTGTGCGGGATCAAAGACAATTTGATTATTCATTGATGATGAACCAAGTCCGCAACTGTGTAAAAGTGAACCTAGAGCAAGGGCACCAAGTCCCATGGCACTTTCCTTTATAAAATGACGACGGCTATTGAGTTGACAAGCTTTTTTATTTGCTTCATTAACCAAACGCTGAAGATGTAATTCTTTTTGTGTCATATTTTTTTATTTTAAGCCTCACCCCCAACCCCACTCTCCTTAGAAACAGGGAATCATTAAGGAGACAAATTCACGTTACAAATTTTTAATTGTTTGTTATCATTTCATCCAAATTTAAAATTGCACTCGCAACAATTACCAGTGCTGCCGTTCCGGGATTGTTATGTTCGCTTTCTTCACCAATTAACTCACAAGTCTTTTCTTCGTTTTTGGCAAACCTTCTATATGCTTCATTATACAATTTTTCAAGGGCTGCCAGTTTGGGTTGCGTAATCGGTTTACAAGTTGCTATTTGATACCCGCATTGTATCGTTTTTGCAACATCTTTCAATCCTGCTCTTTCAATCATACGATAAGCGAAATGACGGGATGCATCCAAATAAAATGAATCATTTAAAGTAACCAGGGCCTGTAAAGGTGTATTGGTATTAATGCGTCGGGCAAGACATGCTTCCCTGGCCGATGCATCAAAACTTTCCATTGCAGGATAAGGAGCCGTTCGTTTCCAATACGTGTAAACCGCCCGCCTGTATTGATCCTCACCTTCACTTTTATGCCAGGTCTGACCGTTATAGGGCGAGAGCCATATACCTGCAGGTTGAAATGGCATTACACTTGGGCCAAACATTTTTCCGCTAAGTAACCCACTAATGGCAAGCGCCTGGTCATGAATTTCTTCTGCGGATAGCCGAACCCGTGAGCCTCTTTCATAAAAATTATTGAACGGATCTTTTTCTTCTGATTCCCTGGTAACCTTTGAGTCCTGGCGATAGGTTGCGGACATCACGATTTCCTTTATTAATTTTTTTACGCTCCACTTGTAGTCATTCATAAAATGCCAGGAAAGATAATCGAGTAACTCTTTATGTGTAGGCGGCGCACCCTGCGTGCCCATGTCTTCTAATGTTTCTACAATGCCTTTGCCAAAGAGTTGTTCCCATATTCGGTTCACCATCGTTCTTGCCGTTAAGGGATTTTGTTTACTGGTCAGCCACATGGCCATCCCGAGGCGATTACGTGGCGCTTTATTAGGAAAAGGATTCAGAGATTCCGGTACATCCGGTTGTACCAAATCGCCTTTTACCAGCCAGTTTCCTTTAATAAAAACATGCGTGGCACGATGCATGTCCATAGGATTATCCATCATCACTGGCGTAGTACTTACGGGTGCATTTACTAAGTCCCAAAAAGTTTTTTTCGCCTCATTATATCCTTCTTTATCCTTACCGGGCAACGGCTGCGTAAAATAAAACCAATCAAATAATAATCCGTTGGCATCGGGTGTTTTCAAGTCGGGATTCGTATAAGTAAGATACAAATCATGTACACCTGAAGCTGCACCAATATCTACACTGGTGATCGTCCAGCCCTTTGTTTTTGAAACCTTCATTGTTTGCAGTACGGGACCAGCAGGGCTGTCTAAATGAATAACCCAGGTACCATTATTTACAAATGCGTTATAGCGGTATATTAGTTCACTCTTATTGTCAAGATCAACTTTTTTCAAACGGGCTATCGAGTGGTTGCGTAATACGAGCCATTTGGTATCACTCAATGCACTGTTTACAAACGAATCTGCCGTAAGAGAATTAATAGCGGGTTGCCACGTATTTAAGAAAGTATAGATTTCTTTTGCCCGTTGCGAATAACCGTTATCGTTAAACCATTTGATCAACCTTATCAATTTCACGCTGTCTTCTGTGTTGTAAGTGCGAAGCAAAGGATAGTCGGCTTCTGTATCTTCGTCTCTTGTATTATTGTAAAAGGCAAGAAATTTATAATACTCGTCGTGCTTAAACGGATCGTAAGGATGACTGTGACATTGTACGCATCCAAACGTTGTACCCATCAAAGCCTGCCAGGTTGTATTCACCCGGTCTATAACAGCAGCCGTTCTGAATTCTTCATTGTCAGTACCACCTTCATCATTCGTCATGGTGTTACGGTTGAAGGCTGTTGCTATCAATTGCTCATCCGTTGCGCCGGGTAACAGATCGCCTGCCAGTTGTTCAATCAGAAACTGGTCATATGGTTTGTCTTCGTTAAATGCATTTATGAGGTAATCCCGGTATCGCCAGATGGTACGGCTGTCATCACGCTCATAACCTTTTGTATCGGCATAACGTGCAAGATCGAGCCACATGGAAGTAAGGTGCTCACCATATTGTGGCGAAGCCAGCAAAGCATCTACTAATTTTTCATAAGCATTGTTACTGTTGTCATTTAAAAATTGATTTGCCAAACCTTCTGTTGGTGGTAATCCCGTTATATCCAAACTAACTCTTCGCAACAAAGTAGCTTTGTCCGCCTCGGGCGAAGGTTTTAAATTTTCTTTCTTTAATTTATCGTAGATGAAATAGTCAATATCATTTTTTACCCAATCAATTTTTTTTGCAGGAATTAATCCAAAGAAAGAAGACTTTGGTACAGGCACTTCTTCTTCTTTTACCGGCACATACGCCCAATGATTGCCCCATTTAGCGCCCTGGTTTATCCATTTGGTTAGTATGTCAATTTCATCACTTTTCAATGGCGTATGTTTATAAGGCATGCGGTCTTCGGGATCATTTAGTTTGATGCGGCGGATCATCTCACTTCTATCCGCATGGCCCGGCACGATCGCATATTTACCTGACTTCGTTTTTTTCAAAGCCTCAGAACGAAAGAGCAAACTAAAATTTCCCTGGCGCCTTACACCACCATGACATGTAATACAATTATGATTTAGAATTGGCTTTACCTGTGTGTTGAAATCAATTGGAGTATTATGAGCGCTGATAATAAAAGCCGAAGCTGCAATTATTATCACAACCAATAAAATCAACAGCAATCTTTTATATTTCAACCCAGGCATTATGGGGAATTAAATTGAAAAGAGGTATTTGTAAAGTGGTTTATACGCCATGTCGAATTTACGGAAATATTGTAACTAAATGTGGTTAGCAAAAAAGAAGGACGTGTGCAATCGTTTGTCTACGACAATTTTTATTTTTTTGCCTTCTTCCAGGTTATCCTTCTGCCGACGATAACCTTAAACACGAATGCATCTGTTGCGTGTGTCAGCCCCCAGCCAGGGCCGAAATTGATTTCCCATCTTGGATCAATGTCCAGGTCGGCCGAAACAAATAACGCATGGTTTTGCTGAGCTAATTTAGGAACATTATCTAACTGGCCAATGCTACCATAATATTCAAAACCGAGAGCAACTTTATTAAAAGTGTAAGACGTTTTGATATTAGGTTCAAATGAGGGCGAATGATCACTACTACCTTTTAGACCAACTCCAAACGTTGGATTAAGAGCAACATATAAATTATTAAACTGCTTGTCAACGATCGGCCTTATTTCAATACTCCAGGTGTCTGTGGAATAGTCACTGCTTTGAAAACCTATTTCTGTTGAAAGGCTTACGCCCACGGGCCAGTGCCATTTTTCGGGTACGCTTATCCGTGGCCGAATGTGAGAGCCTACGTATCTGTACCCATACGGGCCTGTATAGTTTGTAAAAAAATAAAATCCAATCTCAAAGTTATTGGTTACTCCATGCGTTATTTCTACTGTTTCGTGTAAGGCATGATTACTTGGCCTAACGCCATCAACAATATCTGTTTGTCCATCGAAAGTAAAATTGCTATGCAACTCAAACATCGTAGTGCCTT
>NZ_JBMQQG010000012.1:0-39131 GCF_057362405.1 Ginsengibacter sp. | reverse complement strand
TTTGAAAATTATACGGCAGCCGTTGCTGTAGTCTGTAAAGCAATAGACGCGTATAATTGTTTAAGGCCCCACATGAGCATTAGCAATCTTACACCACAGAAAGCTCACATGACAAAACAACCTTTATTTAAAAAATGGAAAGAAAAAATCAAACTGTAAAGTCTATCCAGTATTATTGCAAAACACTGTAAAGTTCCTACAGTAATAACCCCTAAGGGTGTAAAGTTTTTTCAGTATAAGACATATCTCATGTATTATTCTCCACATCACAAATTTCATATTCCGGTAATGGGGTTGGCATATACCATCGATACACCAATTAAAGTTGCAAGGTTTGGTATCTCATCTGTTATTTCTATTGTTGAAGACAGGTTAATAGAAATGATGAGAAGCCATTATTATCCAACGATCGGCCAGGCATATCAGCCCATCAGTACACACGCAGAAGATTACCGGGCCAAAAGAATTACCGATTACCTCAACCTGGTAAATACAATCGTTCAGCAACAAGTTGAAAAGCTCAGGAAAACGGCTTTTGAAGCGGGTTCTGAAATAGTGAAATATTTCGAGATGCTGCCCGATGATAGTAGACTTAAACGATTATACTGGCAAATGATTAAGTTAAATGATCAAACGGAAAAGGAAAAAATGGAAACGTATTTAAGGGGACAAATAAGGCCCGGCAGTATTGATGTAAACATCATGACCAAAATAGATCGGGATTATTATAATAAACGTGGTGAAATACTTATAGATAGTTCAGATGCGGTAGCTGCATTGCGGGGTTATGCAAAAAGTAACCTTACCAATTCGTCCCTGATTTTTTCGGCCGGTATGAACCTAAGGTTATATAATTACCTCGGGGATTGCAAGGAGTTCGATGTAAATGAAGATGGGGGATTTACCAAAAAAGTAATTGTAAAAGTGAGTGATTACCGTTCTGCATTAATCCAGGGTAAATATCTAGCAAAGAAATGTATTTGGGTAAGCGAGTTCAGGGTTGAATCCGGCTTGAATTGTGGTGGTCACGCTTTTGCAACAGAGGGTTATTTGCTGGGTCCTATACTGGAAGAATTCAAATCTAAAAGACAGGAATTAGTGGATATACTTTTCGAGATCTATAATGCGGCTCTGCAGAAAAAAACTAACAGGAAATTTATTTATCCTCCCGCTATGATATTTTCTGTGCAGGGTGGTATCGGCACTCATGAAGAAGATGATTTTTTACATCGCCATTACAATATAGAAAGTACCGGATGGGGAACGCCCTTTTTGCTTGTACCGGAAGCTACCACTGTTGATGAAGATACCTTGAAACTATTGTGTGCTGCCAGCGAAAAGGATGTGGTGTTAAGCGACAATTCTCCCTTAACCGTAAGGTTCCATTACTTAAAAGGAACAAGTGCCGAAAATGAAAAATTATTGCGCATCAGCAATGGGAAACCCGGCAGTCCTTGTACTGAAAAGCATCTGGTTAATAATACAGAGTTTACAAAAGAACCGATTTGTACAGCGTCACATAAATATCAAAAACTAAAAATTGCACAGTTGCAATCACTTGAGCTTGCGGAACCGGAATATAAAAGACAATTGAATGAGGTACAGCGTAAAGAATGTTTATGTATTGGATTGAGCAATGCAGCGGCTATCAATTATAACCAGACTTTAATAAAAAAACTGAATTCGGTATCCGTTTGCCCGGGACCCAATATTGCTAATTTTTCCAAAGTAGTTTCGCTACAAACTATGACCGGTCATATTTACGGAAGAGAAAATATTCTTGCCGACATCAACAGACCCCATATGTTTATTAAGGAACTGCATTTATATATTGATTACCTGAAAGAGCAATTGAAAGATGACGCCAAGCCTGAAAAATTTTCTAAAAAGAAAAAGTACTATACATCCTTTTATCAAAATATTCGGGCGGGCATAAACTACTATCGCAATACTCCCGGGATATCCCATGCTCTCAGGAATCGTTTTATAGAAGCTCTCGATTATGCCGAAATAGAACTTGATTTCTTAAATTATCAATATGCGATTATCAGAAGTACTGAATGAATCGAAAAATTCTATAAAAAAACATAAAACAATAATGCCGATTTATGCGTGCATAT
Source organism: Ginsengibacter sp. (assembly GCF_057362405.1). NCBI lineage: Bacteria > Pseudomonadati > Bacteroidota > Chitinophagia > Chitinophagales > Chitinophagaceae > Ginsengibacter > Ginsengibacter sp. The sequence continues at coordinate 37,011 of NZ_JBMQQG010000012.1, read as the reverse complement.
AAAACAGAATAATAATACATCAGAGCTTGAAAGCTTTTGGCAAAAGTTTTTTTAAAAAATAAACATTAAAATGAATTATGAAAACAAAAGCTATTCAACGAGGCGAAGACCTCATGAAGTTTTTCAAAAGAACATCATTTCGGATTATATCATGGAAAATTTAAAAGAAATTGAAATTCCAAAAAAGGAATTTATTCTTAAAGAGGGCCGCATCTGTTATAATATCTATTTCGTAAAAAAAGGATTGTTGCGTTGTTACTATTTTAAAGATGATAAGGAAATATGCGCATGGTTCATGAAAGAAACAGATATTATCTTTTCTGTGGAAAGTTTCCTAAACCAGGTTCCCAGCCGCGAAAATATCCAGGCTATTGAAGATTGCACACTTTACTTTATCGAATATGAGGAATTACAATATTTATACCACCATTGCCCCGAATTTAATTTTGTCGGCAGGGTTCTCACAGAAAAATATTATCAATTGAGCGAACAAAGATTGTATTCGCTGAGAATGCAAAAGGCCTTGGAGCGTTACAATTTTATTCTGAACCATTTCCCCCAGATAATTCTGCGGGTCCCCTCCAAATATATCGCATCTTATCTTGGTATTACAGAAGAAACGCTTAGCAGGATAAGGGCTTTCAAAATAAGTAACCGGCAATAAATTTTTGGAATATTATGACTATTCATATCAGGCTCTTTTCGCATTATTAAAATAAACTAGCGGGGTTTAGCTTAAGAAAATCCTGCCATGTCAATCCCGCATTACCGATGAGTAAAACTTTATTGGGATTAAATTTCTTTTTAAAAGCAATCATTCCCGAGGTAGATCCCGCGGCACCGCTCTTTACTTCCAGGCCAATTACTTTCCCCTTTTTTTCAATGACAAAATCTACTTCTTCATTGCGCTCCCTCCAGTAATATAAACTGAATTTTTCAGTAAGGGAATGATTGATTAAATGGGAGCCAATAGCAGATTCAACCAGGCGGCCCCATTCACCTGGGTTGATTACTATATCCTTCAATACTTCATTTCGCTGGGCGCTTATTAAGGCGGTATTATGAACCTGGAATTTAGGGCTGGATGATCGCTGGCGAATTACATCCGGCGCGTATTTCTCTACCCCTGCCAGTAAACCGGCTGTATCCAGTAATTCCAGGTAATGAGATAGTGTGGTGGTATTCCCCGCGTCCTGCAACTGGCCGAGTAACTTAGTGTAGGAGAGGATCTGTCCTGAATATAAGCAACCCAGTTCAAAAAGGCGTTTCATCAATGCCGGCTTATCTACACGGGTCAGCATAAGAATATCTTTTGAAATACTCGTTTCAATCAGCGATTCCTGCACGTATGTTTTCCATCGCTCTTCATCATTGATCAAAGCGGCAGAGCCGGGGTAGCCACCAAACCATACATATTGATTTACATCCCAGCCGAACGCCTGCTGCATTTCATCGAAAGACCAGTGCCCCATGTAAGTGCTTTCAAATCTTCCCGCCAGCGATTCGGTGAGCCCTTGTTGCAGCAGTAACCTGGATGAGCCCAGCAGGATTACTTTCAGGTTTAATTTGTTCCGGCTATCAGTATCCCATAAAAGCTTCGCCATTTCACTCCAGTTATCAATTTTTTGGATTTCATCAATTACCAATAAAAAGGCGGTTCCTTGATTTTGAGCCTGTTTTATTCGGGCAGCTTCCCATTGCTGTTCTAGCCAGGTCGCATTGGCGGCCGCTACAGCGTCTGCAGAGACAAAAAGATAATCAATTTTCACCCGGGCAGCCAATTGGGTCACCAGCGTCGTCTTGCCCACCTGCCGGGGTCCCATGATTACCTGCAAAAATCTTCTGGGTTCCTGGATCCTTTTTATAAGATCCTGTAAGTGATGTCGTTCAAACATATTTTCAATTTACTCAATGTAATGAGTAAAATTACTCAAAATTATGAGTAAACCAAAAAGTTCACGTTTTCCAGGTCTCCGCCTACTCAGAAATATTCTAATAACCGTTAGTCGTTATATTACAATTTAAAATGTTTCTTTGGCCTGATTTTAGTTTTCGCATCATACTTTCTTTTCTAACATTTACCTAATATAATTGGAAACAATAATTATTATAGGCGGTGGTGCAGCAGGCTTAACTGCTGCTTACGAACTATCAAAAAATAATAAAAGAGTGATTTTGGCAGAAGCCGCAGACAGACTGGGCGGAAGAATTCATACTTTAAGCAGCGGAGCATTTTCTGTACCGGTTGAACTAGGCGCTGAATTTGTTCACGGAAAACTGAAGCATACTTTAAATTTATTAAAACAGGCCGGTATTAAATATCATGCGGTAAAGGGTAATATGTATCAACTGCAGCGTGGCGAAATAAGAAATCAAAATCATTTTAGTGAGCACTGGAATCAGTTAATGAGAGAGATGCAAAAAGTAAAAATTGATAAGTCTTTTTCAGATTTCTTACAGGAGTATTTTTATGATGATAAATATATAGAATTGAGAGAGTCGGTGAAAAGATATGCCGGAGGATTTGATCTAGCTGATGTTTCACAGGCAAGCACCATGTCCCTGTACAACGAATGGTCAAACGAAGATAATATTCAATACAGAATTGAGGGCGGTTATCAAAAGATGATTGATTATCTCGAAAATGAATGCAGAAAATATAGCTGCATAATTTACAAAAATTGTAGCGTTAAAAAAATCAAGTGGCAAAAAGACGAGGTTAGTATTATAACTATGTGCAGCCGTTATTTCACAGCAAATAAAATTGTGATAACTGTTCCGCTAGGTGTTTTGCAGGCAAAGGAAACTGATTGGGAATACATTAAATTTACACCCGGTATACATACTTATTTAGCTGCTGCAAAAAATATAGGGTTTGGATCTGTTATAAAAATAATATTGGAATTTGATGAATCTTTCTGGAAAAAAGTACAAGAAAATATTGGGTTTGTTTTTACAGAAGCAAATGTATCGACCTGGTGGACACAATTACCTGAAGGCAACCACATATTGACCGGATGGATAGGAGGGACAAGAACATTATCTTTTAACGATAAATCTGCAGAACAAATATTGGAAGAAAGCCTTCAATCTTTGTCATCAGCCTTTGCTATTGAGCCCCTTGTTTTAAGAAATAAAATCAAGGCATTTGAAATTATCAACTGGAAAGATGTTCCAAACATTTCCGGGGGTTATTCTTATAATATCACGCAGAGTATTGTTGCTAAAAATATTTTGAACAAACCTGTTGAAAAGACAATTTACTTCGCGGGAGAAGGCTTGCATAAAGGATCATCCCCCGGAACAGTTGAAGCGGCAATTATCAGCGGTAAAGAAGTTGCATTAAAAATTTTGCAAAAAGATGATATTGCATAGACTTAAATACACGCGTAGCTTAGAATCATAAATATCCCTTTTTGTGGGAAGACATATTTCCAATCATAAAAGACGGCTGATAACTTTTTGTACGGTCATAACAGTAAAGCTTATACGCAAAATTCAAATCGCAGAAAACCCAAGGAAGACCCTTGGGCAATCTTGGTTTTTCAGGGGAATCAATTTGATTTCGCGTGCAGGTAATCTTTGCAAAACTAATTCATAATTACAGGAGAATGCATAGTAAATGCACGGTTTGTAAGATACAAATGCTATCTAAATACTATAATGTGCAAAGCTATTTATGACGGAAGAAAGACAATATCGTAGCTCGCAACCGGTTTTTCATAAAATATTGGATTCAAAAAGAGCTGGATTTCTATCCGGCCCGATTCGTTTCTTAGGCCCTAAGCGCCTGTCCTTTAAAACGAATAATTGATTTTTATCAATCAACGCCTCAAGTCACGCATTTAATTTTACATTCAGATTCATATCGGGAGTTATGACAATAGAAGAATTTGCAAATAAGCTGTATGCAGAGATGGAAAATAATCTTGACCGCTATAGCGTCAAAGATGGAACTCACCTCCAAAACTCCCAGGTATCTTTAAGTATTATTTTGGACCATATTTCCAAATTAAAATCCTTCGTAAATAATTATACCTTCTCAGGTACCGAAGAAGAGATCCGCTTTTTTAAACATATCAAGCCAGGATTTTATAGCCGGTTTATCTATTACCAGAAAATTATCTTTTTACAATCGCACGTCCCCCTGGCTACATCTGTGGATATTAGAAATTTTTATCTCGGGGAAATAAGAAAAATTAATGAATACTGGAATACACATCATGACTTCATTTCTTATTACAGGTCTGGAAGCACTTCACTGGATGAAATTTATTTTGTAAGAAAGAATCGGGACTCCTGGTTACTCCTAAATCTTGAGGATGGCGTAACGGACTTAAATTTTACCACGATATTCGATTACAAGATTGCAAAGATCATAGCATTTGAAGATGTTTTGGAATTTATAAATGTAAGGTTAGCCGCACCCGAAATGCAGCAGGGTTTACCCGCGGTTAAAGAGGCAGCAAATGTCAGTTGGACGGCTTCTAAAGTTTCACTCGTAGAATTGTTGTATGCCCTGCAATCGGCTGGTTCCTGTAATAATGGAACAATAGACCTGAAGCATCTCGCAGGTCATTTTGAAAAATTATTTAATGTTGAATTGGGGAATTATTACAGGATATTCCAGGAAATGAGAATTCGTAAAATCAACCGAACTACATTTCTGGATCAATTGAAGGAACGCCTGGTACAAAGAATGGACGAAGCCGACGAGCATCCAAAATTTAAATAACATAGTAAAAAGCCGGCTTCACTAAATTGATATTTATCAAAAATTTTAAAAGTTTCGGTAATTAGTTTAGCAAAAACACTATTTATGAAACTATTGATTCCCTGTCTTTTTGTGTTGGTTATTTGCGGGTGCAGCAAAGACAAGACCAGCACGTCAATCTCTACCCATTCCAATCTTTTTGTTGACGCGGCCATCCAGTATATAAACCGGCATATTTCCCAAGGTGAACTGGGTCAACTGGATTTTGCTAACACTAAAGTCCTAATGTATAAAAACCGGAATTTCGGGATATTGATTTTTGAAAAGGGTGGAAGCCATACCAGGTTCTTATTGCTGAAAAATCAGGACTCAGTTTTTTTGGGAAACTGGGTTGACCTGTCTGGCCTGGTGAAAACCCGGGAAGGCTACAGCAGCGGAAACATTACACTCAGGAGTTTTGGTGATGATTCGCTTAAAGACCTGGTGGTTGTAAACAATGAAGTGACCGGAGTTAAAAAAAGTGGACCGAACAATAATACGATCTTTCCTGACCAGGAAAGTGCGGTACTTCCTGAAGTCATCATTTCTTATGACGTCAATGGCAATACTGTCGACTATTACAGCTGGTATTGGCTTTTAGACCAGGCTTCCTATTCAGCATATGCTTATTTTACTGCGGGTGGAAGTGGTGGCGGAACAACGGGCGGTTCGGGTATCGACAACATTGCGGTTGCCCCGGTATTTACTTCTCCCGATGCACCTATCACCGACCTCGCCAAGGAAGTAAAATGTTTTACCAACAATAGCACCTCCACCTATAATATTTCTGTTAACATCAACCAGCCCGATCCGGGCACGAGGGAATTGGTCAACCCCGTAGCATCTTTCATGGTCGGCCACACTTTTTTAACTTTGGAACAACATAATGCGGACGGAACTTCGGTAATACGAACGCTGGGATTTTATCCCAAGAATTCGGTTAAGCCGGGCAGTGAGAAGGATCAGTCTGTTTTCGGCGATGACAGCAATACTCCTTATGATGTATCCCTTGATTTTTCAGTGACCGGCGCCGAAATGGCCACCGTGATTGGTAAACTTTTAGATCAGCAGGCGTTGCAATACGATTTGGATAATTTTAACTGCACCAGCTCAGCCATGGAAGCATTAAAAAGTATCAATATAAATTTGCCTTCTACAAAATCCAATGAATCTTTCTTTTCCGGAAATGATCCAGGTGACTTGGGAGAAGATATCAGGAAGCTTGACCTGGATAATTTTAGTACTCAAAATGGGAACCGGAGAATCAGCAGGACGGTTAGCAATTCCGATAATCAATACCCCAAAGGAAAAACAGGTAGCTGCGGTTAAAACATAAATCAGCAATTATGAAAAACAAAAGTCGTTTTATTTTGATTGGTCTCCTCATTTGGTCAGGTTTCTGTAATTCGCAGACCATAAGTGTTAACGAACAAAAAAATATTGATTTGTTTAATGACTTTAAAAATTACCTGATGAGTTCCCTGGCCGAACATACAAACATCACCGATCAGGCATGTTTAAAATATATTGCATTACATTATCTTGTTACCAAAAAAAATCTGGACAATTCTAATCAGGCAACAATGAGTGATAAAGAGCTTTCACCAAGCCAATTAGAAAGTTTTAAAAATGAACTTAATTCATTTTATAATTTTCTCAGAGAAAATGAAAAAAGTCATCTCGCAGAGAATCTAACACTAACGCCTATACGCCTGAGTAAAGACACATTTATCTATCACCGGTTAACCAGTTTTCAAAAGCAAAATACCTTCATACTTTCTGACAAACGTTACCCGGGCACAGCTATCAGTTACATCTTATTTCTCCCTCCCATAAAAAACAAAACGGACCAGCCAAGGATATGGTCCTGGGCCCTTGAGTTTAAATTTGGTAAATATATGTTTACCTCGGTAACAGGGGAGGAGGGATATGAATATATTTTTAGCCCAAAACAAATTCGAAGTAAGTAATTTTTTTCCCAACTTGGGACCGTAGTGTGAAATACGAAATTACCGGTATGCCATTTTTGTTCCTGCAAAAAATGGTGTACATGAACGGGTTTCGCATTTTGTCATCCACAAATGAAAATATTATCCTGTCAGATGCTATTCCGGGAGACCTACATCACTACAGGCTGGCGGGGGCACGTTCCTGGATGACATCGGGTAATTTCGGAAGCATGTTCTTTCATCGCTTCAGCGGAGAAGGATTTGAAATCTGGTATAGCAATTACCTTATAAAACAACCCGCAACATTTAACTGTTACTCTGATCGCGGGGTGATTCAACTGCACATTCCATTTGTCAATTCGTTTCAAACCTGTTGGAAAGGATTAAAAAATAATATGTTAAAGGATAAACAGTTTGAAATAAAGTATGTTCCCTCCATCCGGGCCACGGCTAACTTTGACCCCGGGGAATATCACAATTTCAATATTCATTTTACCAAAGAATTTTTACAGCCATATGCGGTCCATTGCCCGAAGCTTGCTGCCTTTCTTGAAAAAGTTGTAAAGGAAGAGCCGGCTGATTTGTTGGACAGTCCCCAATTCCTGGGCCTTGAAATGATGGGAATTATTCAACATATCATTGAATACCCCTATATGGAAGAATTGGCCGGTCTTTATTTCCAGGGCATGGTTCATGAATTGATGGTGTTGCTGACCAGCAGGGTAATTGAAGTCACTGAGCAGCAGTATTTCACCAATACTGAACAAAGTCGGGCATTAGAAGTAAAGAAGATCATAACTTCAGATTTCGAGGAGTACCATACCGTGGAACACCTGGCACGAATGGTAGGTACTTCCGAGCCAAAGTTGCAATCGGTATTTAAATACGTCTTTGGCACTACTGTCTCCAGGTTCTCCCGGCAGGCAAGACTGGAGCAAGGCTATCGGCTGTTAACCGATACCAACTATCCCCTCCGGGTGATCTGCACCATGACCGGCTATCCTGATCCCGCCAATTTTTCGGTGGCCTTCAAAAAGCAATACGGATTCTGGCCAGGTTACATCCAGAAGAAAGCAAAAAAATTGGAATTCTAATATTTTAAAAAGCCGGGTTGTTACTTTTCAAATGGTGGAATCATTATATTTTATCAGAATTGCAGAAGCTCATGAGTAGGAGCGGCTTGAATTTTCTTATTTAAGAATGGTTGCAGCCAGATGAAAGAATTGTTCTTGTTGTATTACAACTAACGGCTAAGATCACACGATTTTTTCTAGTAAAAAACTGGAATTCCAGGCTTCGATTCACAGGTTTCTCATCAGAGATGGGTTAAGATCAGCATTTTGCAATTTCTAATTTTAAAGTTTTTCAGTTGTCCCGGATTGAATTTCAATTTTAAATGGTATTTGAAAAACATTAGATCGTATTTGTTCTAAACAATCCAACTTCCTGTAAAACTCTTGCGCTCCTGGCAGCTAAACCGCCGGCTCCCATTGTTGCGAGACCAGGCCCATATTTTGTTGCGGATCCATTTAATTTAAGGAGGTCAATTCTTTTTAGTAAGCGAGCGGCTGCTTTTATAGCCCTTCACCTAATGTTCTTTTGGAAAAAATTTCATCCACAATCCTGCCTATCAAAACTGTCTTCGGATCCCTTTCAAATTATCATATCTATTTTGTGAGTTTATATCTCACAAAGCGGATATGGAATAAACGCCCGGAAACTTTTGAAGCCATCGAAAATAATGAACTCATGATACAATTCCATCGCATCCTTGTCAGCCGCAATTGCCGAGGCCAGGTTATTGACAAAGTTGTCAATAACAAACTTTGGAAAAAAGAATCCTGACATGCTTTCTAAAAAGAAATCTGGTATTGAACTCAAAAGACCGCTAAAAAAAATTCACGAACGTCAATCATGAACAATAAATCAACAAAATCCCTGCCTTGATCAATGGGAGTTGAAATACAATATCGGCAATGTTGTTAAGGTAGAGTAACTACTTTTGATTGCACCATAACGAATACCCAATGATTTCGAAAATCGCCTGTGTCTCTCGTTGGTCGTCGTTAAAATAGGCAAAACTCTTTTCGAACCATAGGAATCATCTGTTCTGCGCAGAATAAAAGCTATGCCAGACTATACCTGTTATAATATCCATTTCGTAAAAAAGACTGTTGAACTTTGCAGGGAAACTTAACTTAAATATTTCTTGCATAATGTAATTATACTGTTTATATTGCGGCCGTTATGAGACCGGATTATCCATCCAAAATTTTTAATGATAAGTCAGACAATTACTTTTGTTTGATGGAGGCCCTCGCTTCTGATGCCCTGAATTAATATTGAGAGTCTCGCGCTGTCAGACATACCTTTTCCTGCTATTTTTTTTGTAATAAAACGGTATTCCCGATTGTTGTAAGCTTATTTTTTATTTCACCAGGTCTATTTAAATAAAATCATTCATGCCAACCAATTATAAACATGCTGAACCTTTTATTGACTCCCGGGAGGACATCCTTCCAGGCCTTCAGCTTCAGGGTAAGTGTCATTACCAGTTATCACCGGGAGAACTCATCAGCCATGCGCTGGAAAGAGGTGAGGGCGTTTTAAGCGACACGGGAGCGCTGATTATTAATACCGGCGAATTCACCGGCAGAAGCCCCAAAGACCGCTTTATTGTTAAGGACGCCATAACGGCCCAAACCGTGGACTGGAATGATTTTAACCAGCCGCTTAGCGAAGAGTATTTTCAACGCATTTACCAAAGGATGACGGGCTATCTTTCCGGCAAAGAATTATGGGTCCGGGATTGTTATGTATGTACCAGAGAAGATTATCGTGTAGGCATTAGGGTTATAAATGAAAATCCCTGTTGCAATCTTTTTGCCTGCAATATGTTTTTACGCCCCGCTCCGGATGACAAGACCGCCATAACCTGGCATTTAATACAGGCCCCGCGTTTTTTGGCTATGCCGGCAGCGGAGGGAGTGCCAAACAAGAATTTTGTCATTATCAATTTCTCGAGAAAATGTATCCTGATCGGTGGCACCCAATACACCGGGGAAATAAAAAAAGCGGTATTCAGCTCATTGAACTTCCTGTTGCCGAAAGAGCAAAATGTGTTGAGTATGCATTGCGCTGCAAATCGCGGTGAGAAGGGCGACACCGCATTGTTCTTTGGCCTGAGCGGTACCGGTAAAACCACATTAAGCGCCCACAGCAGCAGGCAGCTTATTGGCGATGACGAGCATGGGTGGGATGACACGTCAGTATTTAATTTTGAAGGGGGCTGCTATGCAAAGGTTATAGATTTAAATAAAACAAACGAACCTGAGATTTATAACGCTATAAGATTCGGAACCATCGCTGAAAATGTAACCTGCTTTACCAATACCAATATCATTGATTACGCGAGCAGGGAAATAACGGAGAATACCAGGGCAAGCTATCCCCTCGGTTATATTAAGAACACAGTAAATAACAACAGCAGTAATATACCGGCTAATATTTTTTTCCTCTCGGCAGATGCTTTTGGTGTATTACCACCAGTAAGCAGGCTTACCGAAAACCAGGCGATCTATCATTTTTTAAGTGGTTATACTGCTAAGGTTGCAGGCACAGAGAACGGAGTTGCCACGCCTAAACCGACTTTCAGCGCCTGCTTTGGGTCGCCGTTTATACCGTTACACCCCGTGTTTTATTCCGAAATGCTCGGCCGGAAAATTAAAGATCACCAGGTAAAAGTATGGTTAATAAATACCGGCTGGACGGGGGGTGAGTACGGTAAAGGCAGCAGGATCCCGCTGGAATATACCCGGTCCATCATAAAAGCGGTGCTGCAGGGAGACCTTGATACAATTACTTTTACGGAAGACGGCGTTTTTGGGCTAATGGTTCCGGAAATATGCCCGGGGGTACCAGCAGAACTTTTACAGCCCGTTAATACATGGGACAATAAAATGGACTATCAGGCAACTGCGTATAAGCTTGCCTGTTATTTTGAAAAAAACTTTGAGAAATATCGCGATGCCGTCAGCACGGCAGTCGCGTCCGCAGGGCCGAAAATTGAAAATAAGGCCGTCTGATCTTTCATTGAGATAACCGGCATGATTATACGAAAACATACCTGGAAACCCGTTTTTTTTCTATATGAATCGCTTCAGTTACTTCATCAGTTATTTCAAGTTCCAATTCACGGGATACTAACTATAGTTTAATGGAAACAACTCTTGTCTTTAAATTTAAAATGACCAGCTGATACTGTCAGACGAAAATTGGTGAATCTGTAAGGTATAAATATTCAATATAAGCACCACTAACAGTAACATGTACACGAAAATTACCGTTCTTGTTTTGAAAGATTTGGGTTGTTCTCTATAATATCTAATGCAGGGCTGATAATTATAATTTCCGGCTAAAAATCAGTGGCACAACGTACGTGTTAGTACGTGATTTTAGTGGTCCTCTTTTTTACTGATTTAATTGATGTACTTTACAAAAGTATGATGTCATGAATGATATTTTTACGATAGTAATTAATAAGGAACCGCTCGAAGTAAGAAAGCTAACTTTTAAAAATTACACAGGAGCTTTTGAAATTTGGAAAAAATCAGCTATTCAGTTTATTCTTGTTCACAATGCAGATTCGGGTAAGGCCTGGAATGTGGACTACGCTGAATCGGCAAAAGTAAGTCAGGGGTATATTGATAAAATTATTGCTGCTATCAATGCCCATTATGGTTAATTCACGCTGCAGAAATAATCTGAGCTGACCATTGAGGTATCATAGTTAATGAACCTTTTATTAGCTATTTTAAATTTAAATTTTTATTCGTAAAAAGGTAATCCGAAATCGTAATTGAATTAAAATGCCTTCGCTCGCAAAAAGGTTTCCTGCATTTGATGCCCATTCAGAGAACAATTTTGATTCCTGGCTGATATCGTCAACCGATATTTCACGATGATGGTTGGCCGTGCAGTTAAATCATAGGCGAGGAGTAACGCCAAAAGTACAAATACTGAACTTTTAGTTATAAATTTAGAAATAGGTACGGGACTACGATTTTCAAATGCAGTGATATGGCTAAGCCATAGCTTTCGCATTAAATTTTGATTGCACTATTCATGAACAATTACAACCTTAACCAACCTTATTATTTGAAGCATGACATTGGAGATGTCTTAAAAAAAATTAATTCGCTTTATAATGTGCAAATTGGCGACAATGAGAATGAATTTTTGCCAAAAACAATTGTCAACAAAAATCTCAGTTGGGTTTCTTCCGATTGTCAAACAACTTTTAATAAAATTGTTCCATCAATAAAAACTATGACCAAGGATATGTATTCCATAATTGAGTCAATATTTAAGAGTAGCAAAGGGACATTTGAAAAATTAAGACTTGAAGAAAAATATTCAAAACTTAAAGAGTTACAATTGCTTAATAATAAATTCAAACATTATTTTGACACGGAGCCTAAGATTGCTCTTATTGCATTAACACTAATAGAACCAATTGGACATAGAATCGATGCGGTGATTCAATATAAATACAAAGACGGAAAAATCGATGGTGTAAGATTTGCTGATTTAATAAAATGCTTTTTACTAATACTGGAAGAATTTGAAATTATAAATATTGAAAGGAAATAAAACCCTCATCCCTTTTACGCTTAATCAAGAAGTTGAAGTAAATCCATTCTGCAAATATTTGTGACGTTTTTGGATAATATGCATGCTATACCTTTTTTATAAAAGAATACGTACTATTTCCTGAAGGGCCTGTTTCAACGGGATTGTATTTTCGAGTATACGTTATTGTTAGTAGTCTTAATTGGAATGAAACGTTGCGCGGGAAACACAGGTCTTATTTATTTCCATGATGTATGTCAACGGTAGATCGATGATCGGAGGGGATCCATGCATAGAAGGTGGAACCCTGGCCGATATTACTTTCCACCCATATTTTTCCGCCGTGCCTGGTAACAACCTCAGAACAGATATATAATCCGATACCCATACCGGGAAAGGTAGACTGGCCTTCGCCGCTAACGCGATAAAATTGTTTAAAAACATTTTGCACGTCTTCTTCGGGAATTCCGATCCCAAAATCCCGGACAGACAGCTCAATACCCATTCCGCTTGTGCGGGTGCTTAAGACAATCCGGTCGGACTCCGGCGAGTACTTAATTGCATTAGATATGAGATTTACAAGTACCTGGCTTAATTTATCCCTGTCTCCGAAAACAGTTATTCCTGGCCCAAGGTTATTTTTTATTTCATGGGTGTAACTTGTTTTCTGCATATCAACCACCACCTCCTGAACGAGGTCATTAAAATCAAACAGCACCTCGTCATATACCAGCTGGCCGTTTCGTATTTTGGTAAAGTCTAAAAGTGACCCTATGAGGCCGGTGAGCCGGTTAACCTGCGCTCCCATTCTTTTAATGATGTCTAATGTATCGTTATCGCCTTTGTCTTCAAGCAATTGTTCCGCCAATTGCCCATAGGCTTTGATGGTAGTTACCGGTGTTTTAAGTTCGTGACTTGCCACCGAGAAGAAGTTGTCTTTTTGTTTTTCCATCTGCTTCTGTTCGGTGATATCCTGTACCAGTGACATGATGGTCTTTACGTTTCCTTTCTCGTCCTTTAGCACAGAGTTGAACCATTCGCACCATATAACCTGACCGTTGCCGGCGATATGGCGGCACTGTACTTTATTTCGCGCTACTTCCCCGCTTATCAACTGTTCAAGAACCTTCTTTGCCAGTGGCCGGTCTTCTTCGTAGACCTGGCTAAAATTGTTTTCCTGGCTTTGTATAAGTGCTTTTCCGTCCCATCCTAAAATTTCTTCGGCACGCTTCGACCACGACTTTATAATACCAAGGTTATCCAATTCAATAAACCCGAGCGGCGCATTATCTAAATGAAAAGCCAACCTTTCGTTGGCTGCCTCCTTGTCCTTCTCCAACCGGTGTTTCTCAAGTGAATTCATTACAGCGGAAGGCAAGCGTTGCAGCCGGTCCTTGAGGATATAATCATCAGCTCCCCGCTTCATAATATCAACCGCAAATTCCTCGGATACGGTTGCCGTGACTAATATGAAAGGAATAGTCAGCTTCCTATCCCTTAATATCTCAAGCGCTTTAAAGGAGTTAAATGACGGGAGCGAATGATCGGATAAAATGATGTCCGGATTAAATTTGCTTAGCATGTCTTCGTAGTCTTCCCTGCTGTCCACGAGTTGTTTTTCAAATGGGATGTCGCCTTTCCGTAATTCATAATCAATCAGCTCGGCATCCGATGGATTATCTTCCAGGTGTAATACTTTTATTGTCGGGTTCATGGTGCTTGATCTTTAATGGCTTATACAGGGGGTTGATTGAGCAGCATCCAGTACATACCCAACTCGGTTACGGCATTGATGAAGCTGTCAAATTCAACTGGTTTTACAATGAAGCTGTTGGCGCCAAGCTCATAGCATTTGCTCAGGTCAGGATCTTCTTTTGAAGAAGTGAGTATCACCACCGGGATTTTTTTTGTGGCGTCGTTTGACTTCACTTTAGCCAGCACCTGCATCCCGTCCACTTTGGGCATTTTTAAATCAAGTAGAATCAGCCTTGGCCTGATGGTAACATCTCTGCCAGCAAATTTCCCTGTTCCAAAAAGAAAGTCCAGCGCCTCCTCACCATCCTGCAGGTGAATGAGTTTATTGGCAAGATTTTTTTTTCGGAGTGCGTGAATAGCCATTTCCGCGTCGTCTGCGTTGTCTTCAACAAGAAGAATTTCAACTGGTGCATTTTCCATTGTATATATTTTAGTTATAATTGCTTGTTGGCAGGCTGAAAAAGAACGTAGCCCCTTTATTTAATTCACCTTCCGCCCATACCCGGCCCCCGTGTTTATCGATAATCCGCTTTACCAGGGCCAGGCCCACCCCTGTGCCCTCAAAATCTTTCTGCAAATGAAGACGCTGGAACACGCCAAAGAGCTTCCCTGCGTACTGGTTGTCGAAACCCACCCCATTATCACTTACAGAATAAATAATTTCATCCCCGGCCTGGTATGATTTAATTTCTATTGCAGGCTTTTCAGCTTTGGAAGAATATTTAAGCGCATTGGAAATCAGGTTTACCATCACCTGCTTGATCAACGTGTTGTCAACATGAGCTGCGTGAAGCGGATGAATGTGCACACTCGCCTTGTGATGGAGCGTTGTATTTATTTCTAAAAGAGTTTCCTGGACAAGTTCTGTCATTTGAACGGGAGACCTGTGAATTTCTTTTCTGCCCAGTTTTGAAAATTCAAGAAGATCGTCGATAAGGGCGCCCATTTTTTTTGCATTTTCTTCAATTCTTTTAAAAAGGCGCATTGCTTCAGCATCAAAAGCGGCGCTGTATTCTTCATTTAACATTTTTGCGAAGCCATTGATGGCACGTAATGGTGCCCTTAAATCATGAGAAACCGAATAAGTAAATGCTTCCAGTTCCTCTGTGCGCTGTTTTACGGTTAGCTCGAGGTCCTCGTTCAACTTCTGGTTTTCTTCTTCTGCGATTTTCCGGCCGGTAATGTCTGCCCTTATCGCAATGTACTGGTAGGGCTTGCCATGTTCATTAAGAAAGGGGACAATAGTTGTGTCCACCCAATAAACGGTTCCGTCTTTTGCCCGGTTCTTTAATTCTCCCTTCCATATCTTACCAGTGGCAATGGTTATCCACAGGTTGCGGATAAACTCTTTGGAATGATATCCCGAATTGATGATCCGATGATCCTGTCCCAGAAGTTCGCCAGCATCGTATTTTGATATTCTGCAAAAATTATCATTTACGTATTTTATAATTCCCTTTTGATCGGTAATAGCAACGATAGAGGATTCATCCAGCGCAAATTTATAATCCGCAATTTCCTTAATAGTTATGTTCAGCTGCTCCTCCGCCTTCATCCTTTCTGTTATATCGTTGACCAGGATGAGACGTGCTTTCCTGCCCTCAAAAGAAAGGTTATGGGCGAAAACTTCAACATTAATGAGCGTCCCATCTTTTTTCCGGTGTTTCCAGCTTCCCTGGCTGTAACCTTCTTTACGGATATAGCTTTGATACCGTTCTTTTTCTTCGTCGGGCCTGATGTCCAATGTTGACAGGGCCAGGAACTCCTGGCGGTCGTAGCCGTAATGGCTTAATGCTGCCTCATTTACATCCAGAAATTTATCAGAGCCTTCGTCAATCACCCACATGGGTAAAGGATTATTTTCGAACAGGTGGCGGTATCTTTTTTCACTGCGCTCTATTTTGCGATTAATGTTATTGAGGCTGGTCTCCCGCTCCTGTATTTGTTGAATCATCCCGTTAAAGGAATCAGTGAGATAACCTAGTTCGTCGTTCCCTGATTTAACCGCCCTCACGGAAAAATCGTTATTTAATGAAATTATTTTTGCGGCATCTGCTAATCCTTTAATAGGTTTTGTAATGCTTCTCTGCAAAATCTTTGAAAGAACATAGGCAAGCAAAAGTGATAACGCAATCACGAACATGGTCGTAATGCCAACCAACCGAAACCGCTGGTACATTCTCCCAAGATCGGATTTTATATACAGCGTGCCGAGCTGCCTGTTTCCTTCTATTACCGGTTGAAAGCCTTCGAGGTAAGAGCCGGTAAATAGAAATTGGTCCGTTCCGGGCGAGGCCGGGAATGCTTTATCCGCTGCATTCACGGGGTACCGGCAAAAAAGGACTCCCTTATTGTCAAAGAGAGCTGCAGCAATAATATGCGGCTCGGCCTTTAATGCCGTTAAAATTTCGGTTGCAGTTTTATGATCATCAAAGGCAAGCGCGGCTGTGCTGTTGGTGGCAATAACCTGTGCCAGCGTCGAGAGTTTTTGCGTGGTATTTTGCCGGAAGGCGTAGAACTCATAGGTAAAGAATGCTGTGGATGTCACAATTAATATTACCCCGCTGATAAGAAGAATAATTCTCATCAATTTCTTTTGAATGGGCATATCTCTGAGTAACATCAGTTAATTGTTATTTGGTGAAACGATTTCAGCTACTCCAAGCAACTTTGAGCTTATAGTAAGACCGGCCTCCCTTGCCTTTGCCGGGTTTACCTGTATCTTTATTTTATTGTTAATTGTGGATAACCTGATCATCCCACCGGCATCTATAAAACTAGCCGCGTCACTAACCGTAAGAATACTGCGTCCTTTAAGGGCAGTGGTGACTTCCCCTATGTGCCTGTTGTCAGCAGCGTTGATAAATAGAATATGACACAACTTAATTTCATCTACATTTTTATATTGCTGTATAGTTAACCGGTGACCATTTATACTCTCGCCGGCAATAATTTCCCGGAGGTAATTTCCAAATGGATTTTCTCCTAGTATACCGATGACAAATGGAGAACCTGTTGCTTCGGGGGAGTCCGCAGGCCATTCTACAAACTGGGTGAAATTGAATAGAAAAGCTGCTTTAACCTGGTATTCCCGGTCCCCGCTGGTTTGAAAAGCACAGGAAAATATTCCGGTTAAGAGAAGCAGGAAATGTATGTATAATCGTTTCATTGCTTAAAAATAACAGGTAACCTTACCATAAACGCTGCGTTCTATCTCCCTTGGTGAAGGCGATGACGGAATGAATTCCCTATGCCGGTCATACAATAAATCATTCCCCACTATACTTAACTCCAGCGCTTTATTAACGTGCCACCCAATCCTTGCATCTAAACCTAAATACTCCGGAACGGACGGTTTGGGTAGTTGATCAACATAGCGTATTACCGTCCCAAGATCAATACCTCCCGGCATGGTGATTTTTGATTGAACCAGTAGTTGGTTTTCCGGATCATCGCTTTCCGCTGATCCTTTATTGGAATCCTTGCTGCCCGGTTTAACAGACAGATCTTTTTTAAGTAAAGTATATCCTCCTTTGAGCTGCCACCAATCGGTGACCTGGCTGGTTACGGCCAGTTCAGCGCCATAGGTGTTGCCCTTAACTCCATTACCGAAAGTTACCGGGATACCAAAAGGAGGGGGACCTGGTTCTGCGCTGCGGATGTCATCATATACATTATAAAAAGACGATAAAGACAGGGAGAGGGATTTCGTGGGTTGAGACCGCCATCCTAATTCATAGGCAGTCATTTTTTCCGAAACAAAGTTGTCATTTCCGGAGATGAAAGTGATTGACGGTGTCAGGAAAAGGTAAAAGTCCCGGTCAATGCGGGCTGGAGTTCTGACTGCTCTTGATACAGCAGCCCATATAGTCTGGTTTTCTTTCGGTGTCCACGCCAACCGGCCGTTGGGCTGGAATTCAAAGCCGGTATATGTGTTGTGTTCCAACTTGGAACCAAGGGTGAAACGTAACTTGTCTTTGATCAACGTTACTTCATCCTGGAGAAAAGCGCTGTAGAGATACAACATTTTATGGCGGGGAAGAAAGGCAAATAGCTGCAGATTAGTAACCCTGTGATCCATGAGGCGAAGATTAGCACCGTAAGTGAGCTCGTTACGATCTCCTATCCGGTACCGGCTTTGCCAGTCGGCATCGTAGGTTTTCAGGTCTTCGCTGAAGCCATTACCAAAATCACGCAATGTATGGTCGTAATAAGCCTGCAACTGAAAATCAGGCATAGCCGGAGCGGCGTGATTCCAACGTACGAGTATATTGTCGCCATTAGCGATGACGGCGGTATCTGCAGCATCGGGATTTGGCTTGCCATGATATATATTAGACTGAAGGGTGACCTTGTCTTTTTCGGAGGCTTCCCAGTCCAGCCGGAAGCCCCCATGCAGCATCGGCCAATCATCGTGTGCATTCAATCCATTAGTGTCCAGCGTGCTTCCCAGTTTAAACCCGGTGCCATACACCCGGTAGGAAAGTTTGCTTCCCAGGTTTCCCCCATACCGGATGCTGCCTGAACCAGGCAGACTTGTGCCGGCAGCGCCTTCAACCAAAAAGCCCCTGGTATCCTTACTGCTCTTTGTAATAATATTAATCACCCCGTTAACGGCATTGGCTCCCCAGAGGGTTCCCCCGGGGCCACTAATTACTTCTATACGGTCCACGTCTTCCAGCAGCACATTTTGAACGTCCCAGAATACTCCCGCGTATAAAGGTGTATATACGGTACGGCCGTCAATGAGTACGAGCAATTTATTGGAGAGCACATTGTCGAACCCCCGGGCACTGATAGCCCACTGGCTTGAATTGACCTGTGCCACCTGTAAGTTGGCTGCCAGGCGTAGTGCCTCAGGAAGCGTCTTAGCCCCTGAATTTCGAATATCCTCCTGCGTTATAACCTGGACGGCGGACGCTGCATCTTCGAGTTTTTCCGAATGCTTTGAGACAGAAGTTATCTCAATATTCATCAATTGCTCAAGACTTAATTTTTTCAGTGAAGCTGTCGAAAGGCTGTCGGCTGACTGTCCAAAAGCCTCTTTCAACGGCAATGCCAGGATGCAAACAAACAATACCCTGGAAAGCAAGAAGCGACTGCCTGCTGTCATATTATTAGTTGGGGGTTGTTAAAATATTTATTTCGGTTTCTGGTTTTCTTTGGTTTCGTTAGAAGTTAATGCAGGATGTTTCGTTTGTAAATGGGGTAACCAAAGATAAATAAATCCGCGAACATAAATAACAGTGCAATCAAATAAAATATTTACCGCAGACCCTTGATGTCAGGAACAAGGTTGGTTACCAGCTAACGGTAACGGGGTATCTGAATAAATAGGGAAGCGCCTCCGAAAAGAACGAATCATACTGCAAAAATATGCGTACAGGCGACACCGTTATTTTTTAGAATGTTGAATCAAATCGCTGTGGATAAATGTTTCAACGGATCGTAATAACCGCTAAAGCGGATATCCGTTTCCGTTATATATTCTGGATGAACCCCTTTAAGAATCAAAGAAAATCAGGGAGTAATCCTCCGGTTAATGTTGTTTTCTCCGGAAATTTATTATAAGCAACCGGTGGCACAGCGCTGAAAGGCTGCTTTGTAATGAAAGGGGAGAATCGTAAATAGCGAATAGCTGACCGTAGAATTACATCTTATGTACCCAGGTTCCTCTTTTTCAAACTGTTGGATGCAAACAAACAGGCATCCGTTTGCTAAAATCACTTAACAAAATGTTAATCGCTGACTTTTCAAACAAAACTTCCATTGATAATTTTACCCTGACAATTATTAAACAGGTTTGGCAGGTTGTTGCTCCCTGGTATTTGAAAATATTTGTTATAAATGATTGTTTGTTGAATGGCGGGATTTTTTCAAACTGGCTGTGTAAACCATTCTGTTTTCAGGATTCTTTTTGCCTGCTTATTTGTATTTGCCGTTATTTTTTCCGGGATAAATTTAAAAAGTAAAGCGGCATCAGGGATACCCACGGATCAACCGCAAACGGGTTCAGGGGATAGTTTAATTAAGTAATAACGGAGGGGTAAGTAAGGATTCAAAAGTATTAAAAATCATTAGTGGAATTTATAAAAAAACTGATTTTTTAAATCTAAAAATAACAAATGAAAAAATTAAAACTACTGCATCGAAATTATTTTTGGCTGGTAAAGTCCCATATGAATTTTCGTAAGGCGCCTTTGCTTATGAAAATGATAACATTCATTTTGTTTTGGGGACCGGCGCTGCCTTCCTATTCGCATAATTCGTATAAGCTTCCCCGTTATGATCAACAGGAAATTACGGTATCCGGTAAAGTAACAGATGAATCAACCGGCCAGGCTTTGCCTGGCGTAAATATATTGGTTAAGGGAACATCCGACGGTACTGTTGCCGATAAGGAGGGGAAGTATTCCATATCCGTTAGCGACAGGAATGCAACACTGGTATTCACTTTTACGGGGTACGTTTCCCAGGAAATAAAAGTTGGCAATAAAACTACTATTGATGTTGCACTAATTGTAAAACCAGGAGCACTTAACGAAGTGATTGTGGTAGGTTATGGAACCCAGAAAAAATCTTCTGTTACGGGTGCCCTTACCTCAATAAAAGCTGAAGATGTTCAGGATATTCCCGTAGGAGATCTTTCCAATGCTTTGGCCGGCCGGATGAGCGGCGTATTTGTGAACCAGGCTTCGGGTGTCCCCGGATATGATGCTTCCATTCGCGTTCGTTCTGTTAACACCTGGAAAAGTACGGGTAACGATCCGTTATATGTAATAGACGGTATTATCTCTGATAAGCAATCCTTCGATGCAATGGATTTTTCGGAAGTGGATAATATTACAGTTTTGAAAGATGCCGCTTCAGGGGCAATCTATGGGGCACGTGCGGCTAACGGCGTTATACTCGTAACCACCAAAACCGGCAAAATTGGCAAATTCCAGCTAAGTTATAACTATTCATATACCGATGATAAACCTTCGAAAATTCCTCAATATGTAGGCGCCAGGGATATGGTGAAACTGGAAAATTATATGAGAACCGGTGTGGGGTTACCTGTGGCTTACGATCCGCAGGAAGTGGCATACTTTGATAAAAATGACCCTGCATTAGCGTGGCACTCATTAACTGCCCGGAACCCTACTTTAAACAGGCACACGCTTACGGCATCCGGCGGAACTGAAAAGGTAAAATATTTCATCAGCGGTTCTTATTTTGACCAAACGGCCGCAGTAGAAAATGTAGATTTTAAAAGATATAATATCCGGTCCAATCTAAACGTAGATTTTACAAAGAATTTTAGTGGTTTTGTCAACATGCAATACAGCCAGGGCCTGAATGAAAGATTTTCATACTGGAACGGTGGTGTAGGTTTTAGTATTGATCCTGATTTAGGAAGCATCTGGGGACGTACACTATACTACCTTCCCAATGCAAAACCTGAGACCTCTGATGGGAAATTCATTAACCCGGGATGGATAGGGAACCTGGTGGGATTTATTGAACAAGGGGGTACTGAAACGCAAAACCAAAGAAATGTTGATATGTTAATCGGCTTGACATACAAGGTCCCATTTGTAGATGGATTATTATTATCAGGAAAAGTAAGTCCAACCTATTTAGCTACTACGGTGCACCAGTTAGACAAAAAAGTTACCATATATGATGTAGCACATCACGGTTCCAATGGGGCTATCTATACGGATTCAATTATTGGATCACAAAAATCAGCATACCCATCCAAGGAAAAATATGCGGAGTCACAGGAAATAACCACCAATTACCAGTTGGATTTCTCAGCAAGCTATATAAAGAAATTCCGGAAACACAATTTTGATGCGCTCGCGGTATATGAGCAAAGCGAAGGTAAATACGATTATTTCTATGGTGCGAGAGAAAACTTCCCTCTCGTGCAAACAGGCCAGTTTTGGGCCACGTCAAGTTCCAGGACGGACAGTTATGTTGATGGTACCCAAAGCGAGAATGGCAGAGCTTCGTATTTAGGCAGGATATTTTATAATTATGATGAAAAATATTTTGTGAACGTCACAACCCGTCTTGACGGTTCAATGCTATTTGCGCCGGGCCATCGCTGGGGAACATTTCCGTCGGTTTCCGGTGGTTGGATAACTTCAAAGGAGAATTTCTTCAAAGTGAAATTTATTGACTATTTAAAACTTCGCGGTTCCTGGGGTTTAACTGGAAATGATGCCGTAGGCGGTTGGAAATGGCAGGAATCTTATTCGGTAAATGGGGATTATTTATTCGGAACAACTCCGCACCCCCGTTTACAATACGATGGAATTATTAACCCTGACCTGACGTGGGAAAAAACCAGGGAATTTAACTTTGGCATTGACTCACGCTTATTTAAGAATATTCTGTTCACCGCGGAATATTACAAGGGGCACAATTATGACATTTTAGATACCCGCACGGTATCACTGCCATCTTCTTTTGGCGGAACTTTGCCCCCTGAAAACTATGGAATAGTTGACACGCATGGATATGAGCTCGAACTGGGGTACAATGGAAATTTTGGCAAGGTATCGTACGGGGTAAAGGGAAATTTTGCTTATGCAACAAATAAAGTAGTGTTACAGGACGTCGCCCAGAACGCCCAAAATGTGGATAATCCAAACGGCCGGCCTACAGACTATGTTTCCATGTTAGTTTCCACTGGTATAATCCGCAATCAAAAAGCTTTGGATGCACTTCCGTCTGGTTATACTATTTATGGCATTAAACCAACTCTTGGGGCCCTGAATTTTCAGGATGTTAGTGGTCCGGGAGGGGTTCCTGACGGCAGAATTGACGATTATGACAGGCAGGTTATTAAAGGGAAACACTACCAAAATCCCTATACCTTTGGTCTGAATCTTAATGCCAGGTGGAATGGCTTTGGCGCAAATATATTTGTTCAGGGAATAACCGGTATTTCAAAATTATATAATGATGGCTATGGAAGGCGGTTCTTTGATGGCGCAAGGCCGCCGTCTTTTTGGCTGAATTCCTGGAGCGAGACTAATCCAAATGCTGCCTATCCAAAGCCAGTTCCATGGGATTATACCAGGGATAATGTGCCGTCAACTTTCTGGTTAAAAAACAGCAGTTATCTGCGCCTGCAGTATGTAAATCTTACCTACTCACTTCCCAGGAGTATTTGTGATAAAATAAAAATTTCAAATGTAACCTTTATTCTGTCAGGCACTAATTTATTCACCATTACAAAATTTAATTATTATGACCCTGCTGCTGCAGATATGAACTCATATCCTACTATGCGGTCGCTTACAATGGGGGCAAATGTTGTATTCTAACCACCTTATTATTATTTTATAAAAACAAAAAAATGAAAGCAATAAAGAGATTAATATTAGCGGGTAGTGTATTAATGCTGCTGTTTATTGTAGGATGCAGCAAGCCCCTTGATAAAAAGAATTTAGCGGCGATAAGCAGTGATGAGCTCTGGTCGAATCCTAGCGTGGCGGAGGCTTATGTAAATGATATGTACGCGAACCTGATGCCTGATAATTTTGTGGTTCCCCGCTATACAGAAGAAACAATGGGGGCCAATACAGATTACAATGGGGGACTTACCGATTACCTTAAGGGCACTTTAACCGCTGATACCTACGGTGATTGGCCCTACGATATTATCAGGAACATTAACATTTTCCTTGCAGGTATAGACAATGCAACGTTTGATGTGGCTACAAAAAATTCGTTAAAGGGCCAGGCTTTATTCTGGCGGGCCTGGACCTATTTTAGAATGGTTAAAGCCTATGGGGGGGTGCCTTTAATTTTAAAACCACAGGCAATCACCGATTCTGTTTTTGTTCCCCGCAATAAAACCACCGAATGTATTGCTCAGATTATCAAGGATCTTAATGATGCCATTCCATTGGTAGAAGATATGAGTAGTGCCGGACGTATTGATAAGTGTGTTGCGATGTCATTCAAGGGCAGGGTGCTTTTGTATTGGGCCAGTCCCCAGTTCAACCGAAATAATGATGTTTCGCGTTGGACCGATGCATATAACGCTAATAAATCAGCCCTGGATTTTTTAAATTCTATGGGTAAAGGATTGCTCGCCAATTATAAAGATATATGGACTAAAAAAATGAACGAGGAAGTCATTATGGTAAAAATGCACCAATATCCGGATTACACGGACGGATATTCGCAGGCAGCCATGCGCCCCCTTGTTTATTCAAGAGATGCTGTAGGGGGAAATGTTCCTTCGCTTGAATTGGTTAACGCCTATCCCATGAAAGATGGTTCTAAATATGATCCAGGTACCATGGATTATAGAAAGTTCTATCAAAACAGGGATCAGCGTTTTTATGCTTCAATTGCGTATAATGGAGCTGCTCCTTACATAGTTCCAATGTTCGGGAATGAAAACATGTGGACTTATTTCTATGATGGTGATGGTGATCCTTCAACTGGTATTAATGGAAAAGAATCACGAGCAGATAACGATTCGAAATTCGGAAGGGATGCTTCGAATTTATATTCGAATTCAGGATTTTATCCTGCTAAGATGATGGACGAGAACATAACATGGGATAATGTAGAAGATGGCCAGGTTGACTGGATTGAAATCAGGTATGCAGAAGTGCTGATGAATATGGCAGAGGCTGCTAATGAAATTGGCAACACAGGGGAGGCTCTTTCTGCTCTTTACAAAATCCGGCAAAGGGCCGGCATTGATGCGGGCCTTGATGGAAAATACGGTATTACAGCTTCATCGGTTCCGGAGGTCAGGCAAGCTATAATGGATGAGAGGTTTGTTGAGTTTGCTTTTGAAGGCCTGAGATTCTGGGATTTGCGCAGATGGCGCATCTACTCGTCAACCCTCAATAATTTGAAGGATCATTACCTGCATGGGTTAAGAATTGAATGGAATGGGACAACGGTATCAAGGCCTTCAGGTCTAACTGATATTAATACTATCTGGAATCAGTTTACAGCGACAGTTATGCAGGATTACAATCCGGTAGTAATGCTGGATGAAGACAAATATTCGTTCTTTGGTATACCTAAATCAATTTTAGACCGCAATAGCAATATTCAGCAAAATAATACCTGGGGTGGTAATTTTGATCCTCTACAATAATAAAACTTTTGGATGATAATTCAAGTTTGATTCGATATCACTTATAAGGTTGTATGGGTTAAAAACTATTGCTAACCAACTTTTATTCAATAATTGTCAAGGATTATGCAAACTGTATCGTTTGTTTAAAGCATTTTTATGCTTTCAAAAGATTTTTCAGAAGATTTTTTGCACAATCAGCAAAACTTGGCATTCCCTATCAAAGAGTGATGGGAGCAATATTATCCGAAGGAGGATGGAATTATCAGAGGGTATTGAATGTAGGCGGTGGAAAAAATATTGTATTTGATTAAAAACAGAAAATGGGTAATTGAAGGAAAGGCTATAAGAAATATGTGTTCTTCAACTTTTTCCCTTCTACTTTTGGAATTACAGAACCGTTGTATCCAAATTCTACTGCACAGGAATGGGAAAACCTTTAAGCCATTTCTGTAGGAGTGGGAGTAACATACATGATGAATCTTTCGCAATCATCAGTGGAGCCGTGCTGCCAAAAATATGAAATATTTCAAGCAATTCGTACCTGGGAAAATGCCGGTGTCGCGAATTCATTTAGAGGAAATTGATGAAAATACATGGAAATTATATGAGGTGAAACCATCAGGAAGATTTTTTTTTAAAATGCTTAAAAGGGCTAAAAGGTATTGAAGAATTTGTAAAAGACGAAACCCTATAATGCCCCCAGAAGCGCTTTTGTGAAGCTTGTAGAGAAGGATGATTATTTATTAAAGATAAAAGATTTGATTCAAATGAGCATGAGGAGCATATGATTTAAGCTATAAACATAATAATAAGCAGGGTTTTTATTCTAATCTCATATATCAAATTAATGAAAAAAGTATTACTTTTCTTTGTATCTCTCTTTTTATATTTTGCCTCTGTCTCTCAAAATATTATTCAAGAAAAACTGAATCGTCTCACTTCTTATTCTTTGAATGAAATGAAGTCTGCAAAAGGCGATTGGTTATTAGGAAATATTAATGCAACTACCTCAATATTTAAAAGTAGAAACGGGAAAGATTTAATCGTAACAAATGGATTAATTAGCCGTGAATTCAGAATGCAGCCTTATTTTGCCTGCTTTAGTTTTCGCAACCTGATGACGCCTAAAGAAATTATAAGAGCAATCCAGCCGGAAGCGCAAATTGAATTTGATGGCAAACCATATAATATCGGCGGTGTTAGAGGACAGTTTGAATATGGCTATATGCAATATAACTGGCTTGAAAAATTTACTCCCGATCCGAATGCTTTTCAATTAATTGATTTCAGAATACAGAATATTCAACAACGGTTTACGTGGAACCCCAAGCGTTGGGCATTAGATAAGCAATGGCCGCCAAAAGGGAAAGAGATTATATTTTATTTTGCGGCTCCCGGTAGGAATTTGGAAGGCATTAAAGTAGAAGTGCATTATGAAATGTATGATAATATTCCGTTGATGGGTAAATGGATAAGCGTGGAAAATAATAGTGATAAAGATATCCGGATAAATACTTTTAAAAATGAAATACTTTCAGTAGTGGAAGAAGAATCTGTGGTTGGAGGCGATGGCCATTTAACCACTCCGCATATCAATGTGCAAAGTGATTATTCTTTTGGAGATATGACCTCTAAATATGCCGATCATACCACTTACTGGCTTCCTGATTCATTATACACTTCGCAGGTAAATTATAATTTACAAACACCCTGTTTATTGGAAAGCAAGCCCCCCATTGGCCCGGGTTATCGTTTACAACCTCAGCAAAAATTTGATGCATTTTATACTTACGAAATGATGTATGACAGCTACGAAAAGGAACGCTGCGGCCTGGCAGAGCGTAAAATGTATCGCATTCTCGCCCCGTGGACATCTGAAAATCCCATTTTTCTTCATCTCACGACAACTGATCCAAAAAAAGTAAAAGAAGCAATCAACCAATGTGCCGCAACAGGTTTTGAAATGATCATTCTAAGTTTTGGCAGCGGATTGAATATGGAAGATACTTCTGAAGCTAATATTCAAAAAATAAAGGCACTGGTAGATTATGCACATAGCAAAGGAGTTGAGATGGGTGGATATTCACTTTTTTCCAGCAGAAGTATTGATGCGAAAGATGATGTAATTAATCCGGAAACAGGAAAACCAGGCGGAGCTATTTTCGGAAACGCGCCATGCCTGGGAAGTGAATGGGGGCTTGCCTATCTGCAAAAATTAAAAACATTTATTACCAAAACTGGTTTTGATTTGTTGGAACACGATGGGCCTTATCCCGGCGATATTTGTGCATCTTCTTTACATCCAGGGCATGAAAACATGTATGATTCACAATGGAAACAGTGGTGGCTAAGTGCTTCTTTTTATCGTATGCTGCGGGGGAAAGATATTTATGTAAATGCGCCGGATTGGTATTTTCTGAACGGCACCAGTAAAATAGCAATGGGCTACCGCGAAACTGACTGGTCATTGCCCAGAGCCCAACAGATCATTATTGAACGACAAAATATCTATGATGGTACCTGGGAAAAAACACCAAGTATGGGATGGATGTTTGTACCGTTAGTACAATATCATGGTGGTGGTGCCGGGGCTACCATTGAACCTTTGCATCAACATTTGGATGTTTACAGAACACATCTGATTCAAAATTTTGGTAGTGGCGTGCAAGCCGCCTACAGAGGGTCGCGATTATATGACACCCCGGAAACAGAAGCTATGGTTAAAGGAGTAGTGCAATGGTATAAGGAGCATCGAAAGATTTTAAATTCAGATATCATTCATCTGCGCCGACCTGATGGCAGAGATTGGGATGGGATTATGCACGTAAATCCTCTGCTAAAAGAAAAAGGATTTGTCATGCTGTACAATCCATTGGATAAGCCTGTCACAAGAAGAATTAAACTACCCTTGTATTATACAGGATTAACAACTATTGCTAAAATCAAGGTAGAAGAAAGTAAGTCGAAAATATACAAATTGGACAGAGATTATTCTGTGGAAGTAACAGTAAAAATACCGGCGGAAGGAAATGCCTGGCTGGTGGTGGAATAGAGGATTAAAAATCACGCGTATTCAGTAGTTGGTATATCATAACAATAATTCATCTCCATGCTTAAAAAGATATTTTTTCTTTCTTTTGTAATTTGTCTTTCTCTGATAGCTTTTTCACAAAAGTTAACACCAACCTATACCATTAAATCTTCAAAAGCATTGCTTGGAAGAATTATTCCGAATAATCAGAAAGATTTTATATTAGAACAAAGAGTATCTGTTCAGGAAAGCTGTAAAGTAAAAGTGTTTATACTGGCGGGCCAGTCAAATGCTGTTGGATATAATAATATCAATGAATTTCATGGAGGGGGGAAGGATTTCCGGGAGACATTCCATAAGCAATCAGGAATTCTTTTCTGGCCAGGAAGCAATGCAAGGCAAGGATTTGCAAATCTTTGGATCAAATTACAGATGGGTGTTTCTGATATTTCAGATAAGAAACCCTTTAAAGATAGTTGCTTTGGTCCTGAGATAGGGTTTGGAAAGACGCTTTCAGAAGCGTTGCCCGATGAGAGGATTGCTATTATTAAATATGCAGTAGGAGCAACTGGTATAGCCTGTAGTAGTGATTATCGTGATTATATTCCTGCTCTGAAAGGCTTTGATGATAAGGGGAGAAACTGGCACCCTCCGACTAATAATAAGAATCCTGGAATACTCTATGAAAACCTGATGGATAATATTCATGCAGCGCTTGCTTCCTTGAGAGGCATGGGTAAGAATTACGAAATCAGCGGTTTTATTTGGATGGAAGGGGAGCACGAGGCTGGAATCAGCATGAAAATGGCAAATGATTATGGAAAATTACTTACTCTTTTTATAAGAAGTGTACGTAATGATCTCGGCGTAAAAGACCTTCCTTTTGTTATTGGTGAGGTCAATAGTAACAACTGGGCATATGGTGATATTGTACGGAAACATCAAACAGAAGTTTGTCAAAGAGATCCCAATAGTCTACTTATTAAAACGACGGATCTCTCCCGGAATGGAGTTGGAGGACCGGCTCATTTCGATGCAGATGGAATGCTGAAACTTGGAAACAGATTTGCACATGGAATGCTTCAGTTGCTTATGTAGCGCTAGTTTTGTCGGGATTATGTTTATTAAGACTGATCGGTTATCATGATGGTGAAAATGCCAGGGTTCAAACACATCCACGACTTTTTCAAGCAATTTTTGCCATGCTGTTCAAAAAATGAAATTGGCAACACTTAAATCTGCATATCCGAGGCCCCATAGGGTCCAACATTTAAATAAATAATATATTTTATGAGAAAAAATACGGCCTTATTATTAATTACCGTTCTTATAATCGCTTCCTGTCATTCAAAGATTGTAAAACAGCAGCATGAAATATCAGGCCGTGACAGTGCAGGCAATGCATACGGGGACGATCGGCATTTTCTGGAGAAGCACCAGGCAATTGTAGAATTGGCAAAGGGAAATTCAAAGGTATTGATTGCGCCCGGCTACCAGGCCCGCGTGATGACCAGCACTTGTGAGGGAGATACGGGCTATAGTTTTGGATGGATTAACTACGCATTAATAAATTCCGGGAAATATATGCCGCATATTAATGCCTACGGCGGTGAAGAACGTTTCTGGATGGGACCCGAAGGTGGGCAATATGCTTTGTTCTTCAAACCAGGAGATCCTTTTGATTTGAAGCATTGGCAGACCCCTGCAATTATTGATACGGCTGGTTTTGACCTGGTAAAAAAAGATTCCACCACCGCCTCCTTTACCCGGTCATTTGACATTGAAAATTATGCGGGAACTGTGTTCCAGGTAAGAGTAGACCGCCGGATTAAGCTACTGTCTGCCAGTGAAGCGGTAGCCGTATTGAATACCCCGATATCAGGCGTCAACTGGGTAGGATATCAAACGACGAACACGATTACCAATGCCGGCGAAAACGCCTGGCTTAAACCACAGGGTGTGCTTTCTATTTGGTTGTCCAGTATGTTAAAGGCATCCCCGCAAAACACGGTAATGATTCCTTTCAGGAACGGCGGCGCCTCAAAAATAAACAGCACTTATTTTGGAAAAGTTCCGGCAGAAAGGCTTGTTAAAAAAGACAGCGTTTTATTTTTTAAAACAGATGCAAAATACAGGAGCAAGATCGGTGTTCCTCCTTCCATAGTTAAAGACCTTTTAGGTGATTACGACGCGTCGGGAAACGTTCTGACGATCATTAAATTTGATTATAAGGGCGACAGTGATTATGTTAATTCTACCTGGGAACACCAGCAATTTCCTTACAAAGGAGATGTGGTTAATTCTTATAATGACGGGCCTAATGACCTGGGCAGCCAGTTGGGTACTTTTTACGAAATGGAAACTTCCTCGCCGGCAATTGCCCTACGGAAAAACCAATCCCTGACCCATACCCAGTACATCTTCCATTTTCAGGGGAACAAGAACGAATTAAACCAAGTCGCAAAGCGATTATTAGGGGTATCACCGGATGAAGTGAACCTTTAGCAAATAGCTAAAAAATGAGAAAAATAATTTGCCTGCTATTTTGCCTGCCAGGCGTGCTTGAATTTCAAGCCAAAGCCCAGCATCAACCGGTTTGCTTTAAGTCGCTATTATTTGAAATGACCCAAGATGCGCAGCTGGCCCGTTTTCCCGACCCGGTCTACCGAACACTACAGGCAAGTAGTTATAACCGAGCATCTGTTAGTCCCGATAAGCCGGGATGGTTTGCAGATGGCGACGGCACAGGATATATCAGGGAAGGTACAACAGATGGCAGAAAAGAATATGTAATTATGGAGCATGAAGGCCCGGGCTGCATAACGCGTATGTGGACACCTTACTTTTACTACAGCCTGGAAAATCATGAGGGGCCAGCCATCCGTATTTATATTGACGGGAAGGAGCAACCGGCCTTGACCGAGAACTTCATCAAACTGCTTACCGGACAGTCCTTTGTTAGCCCTCCTTTTGCTAATCTCACCACCCGCGCAGGACTCATGTATTTGCCGATCCCATTTTCAAAAAGTTGCAAGGTGACGCTCGATGAAAAGCCGTTTTACTATTGCATTAGTTACCGGGCATATCCATCAGGTTCAAAAGTGCAATCATTTTCCATGAATGAACTGGAGCAGGCAAAATATGTTATGAATAAGACAGCTGCCGCCCTCCTGCGGCCTCCAAAGGTAACCGGAAGGATCGTGCCGGGTAAACCAACAACGCTACAGCCAAAAGATTCAACGGAGATTTCGCTTCCGCCTGGAAACCGCGCCATTCGCGATATTCAAATCAAGTTAGATACGCCTCTTGTGTGGGGTGAACTCCGCAATATATTATTGAAGATAAGTTTCGATGGACATGATAAAGTATGGTGTCCTCTAGGTGATTTCTTTTGCAGTCCGGATCAGATCAACAATTTCCAGACAAAATTTATCGGGGTCAAAAACGGAAACATGATGATTTCCAGTTGGGTTATGCCTTACCGGTCTCATGCTGAAATTCAATTGGTAAATTATTCGGGCCATTCGGTGCGATTTAAATGGAGCGTTCAAACAATCCCCTGGAAATGGGATAACCGATCTACGTATTTTCATGCGACCTGGCGCAATTACGGAGCTTTACCAGGCAATAAATTTTCTGATTTGAATTTTGTTCATATAA
The DNA here is from genome assembly GCF_057362405.1 of Ginsengibacter sp. Classification (NCBI taxonomy): domain Bacteria; kingdom Pseudomonadati; phylum Bacteroidota; class Chitinophagia; order Chitinophagales; family Chitinophagaceae; genus Ginsengibacter; species Ginsengibacter sp. Next base: position 5,125 of record NZ_JBMQQG010000012.1, on the reverse strand, counting down.
CCGGTAAGGGATTAATAGCCGGGGATGCGCTGACAGTTCTTTCACCCAGCAAAGGATGGTGGGGTGAAGGGGATGAAAAGATTTATACGGGCAAAGCGGATCTGCAGCATCACTTCCCTTCCCTATTTGGTACCGGTACTGAAGATTACTATGGATGGGCCGGTGGCCTTGTGCCCAGTGGAAAAGATACTTTTTCCTTACCCTTTGGGTCGAACGTGCGCAATGGGAACACGGATAACCCGAGGGGCTATAATATTTGCGTGAGGAACAGAATGTTGGATGCTATCCCTTTTGAAGATGAACTCAGGTTTGACATGGAAGCTTCTCCTGGTGTAGATATCAGGCATTCTTATGATTTGTTGTCCTATTCAATGATAACCTATTGGTATAGCCGGCCGGGCGAGAAAAGTAACAGCATTCGGCATCGCGAAAAGATAAAAGAAAGGCTGATGTCGCTTTCATCCATTGATCAACGGGAACAGCAGTTAAAAGCCGGGCAGGTCATTCCGGGCAGCGAGCAGCAATAAGAAGCAAATGAATCGGATTTCAAATGAATAAAACGAAAATCTTCTAATAAATATTACCAGGATTGCATGAATAGAACGCCTCCCTGGTTGAAATATGAATGTTTAACCCTAATTTCTAAAAAAGTAAAATTTGTATGAAAATTCTTTGTTTTTCACTATTGTTTATTGTATGTATAAATACGGATGCACAGCTAACTCCAAGTAATTATATTTCTACTCAGTCTGCCATAAAGCAATACGACGACTTTTTAAAGGGAAAAGATTTTATTGTTTTTCCGGAGGTAAGAGAATTACCTATTCGTTGGTCTGACTCTCTACAGGTAAGCTGGCTCGAAAATGATTATCGTTCACGCCCGTTTATTTTGCATGCGCAGCCAGGGGAATATTTTGTCTTTCAGCTGGGCATCTGGCCAATTGGAAATGATATGAATGATGTACAAATCCGCTTTTCCAACCTGGAAAATGATCAAGGGCAAACCATCTCTTCTAAGGAAATTACGTGTTTCAATAAAGGCGGGGTGAACTACCAGGGACATCCATTTACCAAGCAAATTAATCTCCCCTTGGGGCAGGTACAGGCATTATGGATGGGAATAAATTTACCTAAGTCTGCAAAAGGGAAATATGAAGGCGCCGTTACTATTGCGGCCAACGGTGTTTCGGGCACCATAAAAATTCAGCTAGAGGTAAATGGTAGAGTATTGGCAGATCGTAGATTTGACGAAGGAAGAAGATTGTCTCGTCTAGCATGGCTTAATTCTGCAGATGGAATCAATAACAATATTACAAAGGGTTATACGGCTATTCAACGGGAAGGGAATGTTATGAAAATTTTAGGACGTACGATGGAAATAGGTAAAGACGGATTGCCAGCTAAAATAACGAGCTATTTTACCGCGTGCAACCAGGCCATTGGGAAAAACGGCCAACCGGTCATTGATGCCCCTTTTCATTTTATTATCGAAGAGACTGACGGGTCCGTCATCCGGCTACAACCCGGCAAAACGCAATTTACAGCCCAATCGCCGTCATCTATTACCTGGACAACTACCAGCACATCGGTAAACTGTAATGTTATTTGCAGCGGCAGGCTGGAGTACGATGGATTTGTGAATTACCAGCTGAGGGTGAAAGCAAAAAAAGCACTGTCAATAAAAGATATCCGCATGGAGGTGAACATGGATAAAAATAAAGCTGTTTACATGATGGGATTGAACCGGCCGGGCGGATTGCGACCCGCCGCGTGGGATTGGACATGGGACACTACTAAAAACCAGGATGCATTGTGGCTGGGAGCCGTGAACGGTGGACTGAGAATGAAGTGGAAAGCGGAAAATTATGTAGCGCCCCTTGTAAATGTATATTACGCTTTTGGAAAACTTAATCTTCCAACTTCGTGGGGAAATGAAGGAAAAGGTGGCGTTACCGTAGCTGAACAAAACAATGATGTGGTGGTAAACGCTTACTCCGGCCGCCGAAGCATGAAAGCCGGCGAAGAACAACATTATGATTTTGAATTACTGATTACCCCATTCAAAACGATCAATAAATCAGTACAGTTTGGGGCCCGGTATTACCAGTCGAGCAAGAATTCGAGCCAGGAGTTTCTAAAGGTCGCTGATTCATTAGGCGCAAATATCGTCAACGTGCACCAGGGAAACGACATCTATCCTTATATCAATTATCCTTACTCTGATGACAACATAACAAGCTTAAAAAGTGCCATAGCAGATGGTCACCAGGATCATAAGCGGGTAAAAGTATACTACACCACACGTGAACTAACGATCAACCTGCCTGAGTTATGGCCTTTTTTGAGCCTGAACGGTGAAATAATCTACCCGGGTCCGGGTATTGCGGCAAAAACAGTGACTGATCCCGATGGCCCGGATCCGTGGTTGAGGGAAAACCTTCGTGGAAGAAAATATATTCCGGCGTGGGTATCTCATTTTTCGGAGGGAAAATATGCCGGCAGGCAAGACCTGTCTGTAATTACAACTCCGGATAGCAGGTTGAATAATTTTTATGTGTCAGGCTTAGACTGGATGGTACATCACCTGAATATAGACGGAATTTACATTGATGATTGTTCAATGGATCGCATTACTATCCGGCGTGTAAGAAAGATTTTGGATAATAACCGGGAAGACGCAAATATCGATATGCATAGCTGGAATCATTTCAATGAATACGCCGGGTGGGCAAGTTGCCTGAACCTCTACATGGACTTATTTCCTTATATTGATCAGTTATGGATCGGGGAAGCCAGGAATTATGATACACCGCCAGATTACTGGCTGACAGAAATTTCCGGCATTCCTTTCGGCATACCCAGCCAGATGCTGCAGGATGGCGGTAATCCATGGCGGGGAATGGTATACGGCATGACAAACCGTGGAGGTTGGATTGGTAACTCCCCTGATCATATCTGGCATTTCTGGGATGAATATGATATTAAAGACAAAAAAATGATCGGGTATTGGGATGATGATAACCCGGTAACTGTTGATAATGATTCCATCAGGGTGACAGTCTATAAAGGTGCCAAACAATCGATTATTTCAGTAGCAAATTTTGGCAGTACCGGCCAAAAATGTTCATTGGATATAAACTTTCAAAAGTTGGGGTATAACGAGTCATCTTGTAGCTTTTTTATACCGGAGATAGAAGGCTACCAACCCGCCATGCAGTTAAATACTTTGGATCTGCTGCAGATCCCGGGCAAAAAGGGATATTTAATAATAGTAAATTCCGGTAAATAACAGATCCTGCAAAAAGAAAAATAAGCCGAAAATATGAGCGTAATTAAATTCTTATTTGCTGTGTTTATTGGAATATGCTTCAACCCGTTTATAATAAAAGCTCAAAATAGGGTCAATCCCAAACACCAGGTAATCGATTTCAGGTATTTACTTGGCGAAATGCTTAACAGGGCGGACCTGGCTGAATATCCAGCCGGATCATGGACATTGCATCATGTAAGCAGTTACGACCGGAGTTCGATAGCTGAGAACCAACCTGGATGGTTTGCTAATAAGGACTGGGATAATTATGTCCGAAAAGAGCACAACAACTGCCTCGAGGAATATGTTTTAATGGACGCGGAGGGTCCGGGTGTCATTACTCGTTTCTGGGTAGCAGGCCATCCGAATAAAAAGGCTCACTTAAGATTCTATATAGACGGACAGCGTACCCCGTTTTGGGAGGCTGATCACACTGGAGCGCTTATCGGTCAAAATGCGGAAATCGGGGCACCATTATCACAAAGATCTGTTGATCAGGATTACCTGGCAATTAATCCGGGGGCTCAGCCTGGTCATAATTTATATGCGCCTATTCCTTTTAAGCATCATATAAAGGTGACGTATGACCAAGCCCCCGGCCAGGCCGATAGTGGGTTTTGGTATAATATCGATTACAGGATATACAACAGTGATGTAAACGTTACCAGCTTTTCGGCCCAAACTCCGCTCAGGTGTGCAGCCCTGTTGCATTCGACAAATGAAGTTTTTAGTAATTTTATGGCAGAGTCAGCAAAAACTGCAGTTGTTGTTGGTGAAAAATCAACAAAAACAACTCTGTTTAATTTAACCCGGGGAGCTACAAAATCTTTAAACTTGCAGGGAACGGGCTCTGTCAGGAGCATATTTTTATCGTTACAAGGAAACAGGCTGGGCAACGCAGTTAGCAACCTCGTTTTTCAGATTGAATTTGATGGTAAATTAACGGTGAATGTTCCGGCAGGTTTTTTCTTTGGGTGCGGAGATCAGCTTGTTGAGTCTGCTAACTGGTACAGCAAAGTAGATACGGATGGAACGATGGCGAATTATTGGGTAATGCCTTATCACCATAGCGCCATTATTCGTGTTCTAAACAAAGGAAGTGAACCTATAAATGGATTTATAAAGGTTTCGTCCGGGGACTGGAAATGGGATAATAACTCCATGTACTTTCACGCCATGTTTAAGCAGATGGAAAATTATATGACGGTGGCGCAACAAGGCACGGATTTTAATTATATCGATTTGGAAAACAGGGCAGGAGTATATGCAGGCGATATTTTGCAGGTGAATAAGTCTGTTGGAGGCTGGTGGGGAGAGGGAGACGAGAAAATATACATTGATGGCAGCAAATTTCCGGATGATTTTGGAACAGGTTCAGAAGATTATTACGGGTATGCATGGGGTCATCCTGAAACGTTTAATCATATTTTTAATTCACAGCCCATAGGCAATGCAAACCTAAGCGATAAAGGAGGCACAACGGTTAATTCGCGTGAACGCAATTTGGATGCAATCCCATTTAAAAAATCTTTACGTTTTGATATGGAGTCATGGAACTGGTTTGGTGGGTCTGTAAATTATGCGTGGGCTTGTTTTTGGTATGAAAAATAAATGATTATTAAGAATCAGTGAAACAAAACATTCGCAGGAATCGTTTCTTTATTTCCTTTACTATTTTGCCAGGAAACTTTCAACTCGTTGCCACCACCAGCATCAAAATAAGCAACCTTTATTTTATGGTATCCTTTTTTCAAAGCCGCTTTGCCAGCCGCTTCTGTGCCGCCATGCTCACCATCGTTATCTACCACTTCTTCA
>NZ_JBMQQG010000011.1:0-7781 GCF_057362405.1 Ginsengibacter sp. | reverse complement strand
TGCATTAAATATCTTACCCGGTTGCAAATAGACGAATCTATTAAAAGTCTTGGGATCAAATGGGAATTGAAGGATAGGGTTAATCTGTTCTTAAAAGCAGATTTTTATTCTTACTACTCAAGTTTTAGCTTTAAAAAATCACAATAGGTTCTTTTAATTCCGTCTTCCAGACTGATCTTGTGTTTCCATCCAAGCGCGTGCACTTTGCTTACGTCCAATAATTTTCGCGGAGTTCCATTAGGCTTCGTAGTATCCCAAACAATTTCCCCAGCATAGTTTGTAACAGCTTTGACTAATTCTGCCAGTTCAGCAATAGTAATATCTTCCCCTGTTCCGATGTTAAGAAATTGCTTTTCATTATAATGTTGCATTAAATGTAAACAGGCATTAGCCAGGTCATCAACGTACATAAATTCTCTTTTAGGCGAGCCTGTTCCCCATAATCCCACTGAGGGATCACCTTTAATTTTTGCGGAGTGGAATTTCCGGATAAGAGCTGGCAGCACATGCGAAGTCTGCAGATCGTAATTATCGTTCGGCCCATATAAATTTGTTGGCATTGCCGAAATGAAATTACAGCCATATTGCTCACGATAATACTCACACATTTTAAGGCCGGCAATTTTTGATATTGCATAAGGTTCGTTTGTTGTTTCCAACAAACCGCTTAAAAGATACTCTTCCTTTAAAGGCTGCGGCGCCAATTTTGGATAAATACATGATGAACCAAGAAACAATAACTTCTGAACATTATTTTTATATGCTGCATGAATAATATTTGTTTCAATCAAAAGATTATCATACAGGAATTCTCCCCTATATGTATTGTTGGCAACAATGCCGCCGACTTTGGCAGCAGCTAAAAAAACGTAGGCAGGTTTTTCAATTATAAAAAAATCATTTACGTTTTGTTGAACACGAAGATCGAGTTCTGAAGATGTTTTTGTAATTATATTATTAAATCCTTCGCTTTTAAGTTTTCGTTCTATCGCACTGCCTACCATACCCCTATGGCCGGCAACATATATCTTGTCTGTTGTCTTCATAGTTAACTCAATGTTCTATAGATTGGCTGATGAAAAACCCGCTGTCTATAAGGTGTTTTTCCTTTTTAAATTTATCTAGGTCCGATGCAACCATTTCACTCACCAGGTCTTTCAACGTGTGCGAAGGTGTCCAGCCCAATTTTGTTTTTGCTTTTGTAGGATCTCCTATTAATAATTCAACTTCGGTAGGCCTGAAATAATTTTCATCTACGTTCACTACTTCTGTACCCTCTGCCAAATGAATATCAGGATTACTGCAACTTTTTACAATTCCCACTTCTTTCACTCCACTACCTTTAAATTCCAACTCCAGTCCAACCTCGGCAAAAGCCATTTCAACAAATTTTCTTACCGTGGTGGTAACACCGGTAGCCAACACAAAATCCTCCGGTTTATCTTGCTGCAAAATACGCCACATTCCTTCTACGTAATCTTTTGCATGGCCCCAATCCCTCTGTGCATCAAGATTACCCAGGTACACTTTATCCTGCATGCCCAGCGCTATTTTAGCCACGGCCCGGGTAATTTTTCTCGTAACAAATGTTTCTCCTCTTAGTGGACTTTCATGGTTAAAAAGTATTCCATTGCAGGCAAACATATTGTAAGCTTCCCTGTAATTAACAATAATCCAGTAAGCATATAACTTAGCTACTGCGTACGGAGATCTTGGGTAAAAAGGAGTCGTTTCTTTTTGAGGGATTTCCTGCACCAGGCCGTACAACTCCGATGTTGAAGCCTGGTAAATCTTGGTTTTTTTTGCGAGCCCTAGCAGACGCACGGCTTCAAGTACTCTTAGCGTTCCCATTCCATCAGCATCGGCAGCATATTCAGGTGTTTCAAAACTTACCTGTACATGGCTCATGGCTCCAAGATTATAAATTTCGTCAGGCTGCACTTCCTGGATAATGCGAATGATATTGGTAGAATCTGTCAGGTCTCCATAATGGAGCTTAAATTTCGGTGCAGGACGATGCGGATCTTCATATATATGGTCTATACGTTCGGTATTAAACAGCGAACTGCGTCTTTTTATCCCATGTACTTCATAGCCCTTACTTAGTAGAAGTTCTGATAAATAGGCTCCATCTTGTCCTGTTACTCCTGTTATTAACGCTATTTTCATAATTGCAAACTACATGTTTTGTTTAAAAGATTTTAGTTTTTTTTGCCTTCGCCGGTTAAGGGTGAAGAATAAGTGGCCAATTTTTCACCACTATCATACGTAAAAAAAAACAAAATATTGTTACTAATCGAACGCGAAAATAAATAATTGGCGTAACATACAAGAAGCTGCCGAAAGGTTGTTCTCAAAGTTGATTTATTACCGGGATTTTTAACTGCGACCTTCGAAGGTGGACTAATCATTTATATGCCAACTGACGCGGGCCAGGGCTTGCAATACATTCCCGGAAACACCAAAGCCTTTACTCAGACGGCCCTGTGATCACCGTTATGAAAATACTCGTTGCTCCTACTTTAGTAAAACTTATTCATTCCCATATCGGATTTTCATTTGCACTTCGAAGAACCGGCAAAACGCAGCTCTACTCATCCTTGTAATTGGTCCTGGTAAATCATATTAAACGCTCCTGCGTTTAAAGATCTTTTTAGTAACAAAATTTTTAATGAGTTTAAACGGCGCCGTGATTAACCCAAGGAATATTTCCCAAAAAAAAGATACGTTATTACCATAGACCTCCCGGTTTATTTTTATATGCTGCAGAATAGCCCTAAATTCCAAATAGCAAAGAAGATTATAAACAATGTTCCTCGTAGTTTTAAAATGAACCGGAATTTCCTGGTTATATTTTGCATGAGCCAAACTAAAATCTACAAAGGCTTCCTTAATACAATTTACAAGCTCTGATTCATTCAGGTGGGTAAGTTCTATAACAGAGTTTGTATCCAATCCATATCGTTCAAAATCTCTTGATACCGGATTAACCCAATCAGTCTCTGGATTTATTATTTGTATCATTGGCAACTGTTTGGCAGCATCTGAAGTGCTGATCCATGTTATGCCGCTTGAGCAACCCAGCAGCATGGTACAATAGTGGGTAAGCGCTGCAGTTTCCCTAAGTGAAAGAACTGAACCATCAATAAGATTTTTATAAGGATGTTGTATTTTATTCCCGGAAGAGAGTATTACCGCTATGCTCTTATTCTCGCATAATTTCTCACTTATCCTTATGGCGATTTCTTTGGTTATTGCTGACTGCCCACTTAATGGTGCAAATTCAAAAAGTATTACTTGTTTGTAATTTGATAAATTATTTTGTACTGAAAATAACTTTGCGTTATTTATTTCAACATCTGAAAGTCTCAAAACAGGTTGCACAGAAACTGTGATTGGATGAGGATACGCCCTGAAAATCCCCGAACGAATGCAGCCGTCGTAAAGCGCCTGGTTGGTATCCATATTATGCGTTATGAAAACGTCATCAAATTCACCGATAATTTTTTTTTGTATAACCTCTTTTTTAAATTTTCGAAATGCCACAACATTATTTTTCGCGACACTGCTTACTTCCATTATTTCATCAACGTAAGGATTGTTGGCAATTATTGATTTACAAAAAACTGCGATAGCCCATGTAAGATGACAACCCGGATAATCTTTTTTTATTTGGCGTGCAACAGTGGTAGCATATAAACAATCTCCGTTGGAAAATAATTGAACAAGCAATATTTTTCTTTGTTGTTCCATTATTTATGCCATCATAATTTTCGCAAGATCATGAAATGTTACTTCCGGCTTCCAACCCAACGAAAATATAAGTGACGGATCGGAAACCAGTTTTTCATATTCAGGAATAAAATCTTCCTTAATTACTATATAATCTTCAAAGTTTTTATCTACCAATGCAAAACATTCATTCAACCAATTTTTTATCGTGTACCCCTGACCGGAAGAAACGTTAGCTTCCAATATTCTATCCTGGTTTACAAGGGTCAAAATGCCCTTTACGATGTCGCCGGCATAGGTATATTCTTTTACCACATTGATATCACCAATTGCTAATTTTTCGTTACTGCCTGCAGCTATCCTTTTTGCGGCTTCGGCGATTTTTTTTGTCATGTGTCTTTCAGTACGACGCGGGCTATCATGATTAAAAAAATAACCAACATAACTTTTGATGCCAAGTGTTCGATAATATCTCGCCGCATAAACGCTTTGTATACGGCTTACTGAATAGGCATCTCTTGCTTCAAACGGATCTGTCTCTTTTATAGGATTCCCTTCATTTTTAAATTGTAACCCGCTGCCTGAAATAAAAACTTTCGTATGCGGAGCAAAATTCTTTACGGCTTCAAGAATGTTTAAGGTGCCGGTTGCAATTATTGCATGATTTTCAAAAAGTGCATCGTGCCGTGTTGTAGAATTGGCTGCAAGATGAAAAACAAAATGAGGCTGTGAGTCTTTTATTAAATTGCTTACCGACGAGTAATCAGTAATGTTGCAAATTGAATTTTCCTTCCTCGTGATACCAATAACTGTAAATCCTTTCTGCTTCAACAATTCCGTTAAATAAAATCCGTCCTGTCCTCCTGCACCAAAAATAATTGCTGTCATTATTTATTTTTTCTGAAAACAAACGTGGCAAATGTATATTGATATTTTCCTAAATAATTAAAATCAGGATTTGGACAGTCCCAATGCGGTTCATCAATTAATTTTGAATTTGATAAATAGGAAGGCAATCTATTTTCCAAGTCGTTTTTTGTATAGAATCGTGCATCAACCTCTGGCTTTGCATCCCCTTGTTTCCAGCCATCTTTATAATCGCAAGTGATAACGGCTAACCCACCCGGAGCCAACAAATTCTCAATACATTCAATAAAGGATTTATCATCGGGATCATGCTCAATTACTGAAGTTGAGAAAATAATATCGTAAGAATTTTTTTTCGTTGAAGGCTTTTCAAAAAAATCCTGCAAAAAATAATTGATCATGGGATCGATCTCTTCAACATCAAATCCTATCTTTTGCAAACCCATAGAGGCAGTGTCTTCATAACTACCCACGCATAGCAATTTTGGATGATCATATTCTTTGACCAGACGAAACACTGTATCAAAAACAAATGCCTGTTGAACGTTAGCCCTTTCAATTTTTTTCGACATAGTAGCAGGCGCCAGTTTATGCAGTGTTTCTATTGTGGGCTTATATAATAATCTTGCCTTATCATCAAGTATCCGGTTGTAGCTGTCTCCATTTAAAACGACAGGGTTATAAACAAAGCTGGTATCCCGTTGCAAATTATCTTCCGATGCAGCATCAGTATTTCTGAGCCATGTAAAAGACGCATCGGGAATAGACAAAATTTTATTCCACTTAGACTGAAACGTTTTAATGATCCCTTTCTTTTTTATAACAGGATTTGTTACCGTATTAAATATTGCTTTTAAAATTCTTTCATATTCCCACTGTAAGTTTGCTTGGTTCCAGTCTTTGGAAATTTTATTTACATCATCAAGATCATGTGACAGAATTTCCTTTAAAGAATATTTATCTGCATTTACAAACGGGCATGCTTTTAACAGATGGCGAAACATAGGACAATCAGAAACTGCAACAGGCCGGTTAACAGCCAGTGCCATATCCAATGCACTTGACAATCCTCTTCCGCCTTTATCTTCATACATAAATACATTCATAGAATTTTGGGCAAGAAAATCGAGCAATTGAGTATCCTGCAAAAACTCATGACTAATTTCAAGTTTGATATTTTGACTGGTAATTAATTTCCTGCAATTATCTGCAATACGTTTTGCATTCAATCCTTCGCTATCACCAAAATCCGCATAAGGTATATTTAAACGTATTATCGCCTCATCAAATTCATCCTGAACTTTGGAAACCAATATTTCAAATCCCTTATTAGGTGTACCAAAACCAAAACTCCCGATTGTAGTTACTTGCGCTAACGGAGATGTATTTTGATATCCAGGAATAAGCCTTCCTGTTTTAAAAACAAGGGGATTTTTTAGCAGCAAGGTTGGATCGGCGGCAATGTAAAAATCAAATAATGAATTCAACTTTTTTTGTGACGGTCCAAAAATAAATTTGTTACCATAACCTGTAGCCTTATCGGCTACTTCCTGGGTAATTTCATGAATTATGCCAATCTGTACAATACCCCTATTGATAATGTTATTGCGATAAACTCCTTTTGAAATTTTAGTAACAAACCACGGCATTACCGAGGGATGAAAATTATAAATTATCGCATCGGGGTGATGATTGCTTATTTCATTTTCTATACATGAAATTGAATCACATTCCGCTTTTATAAAATGATAAGATTTGGAAAGTGAGATGGCATTAAAAACATTTTTACCAAATTCATAAACGCCACATTTTTTTGGCTTGTGTGTAACAAATAGAATTGTCTTCATTATTACGCCTTCTTATAAATATCAATCGTTGGAATTGGAAATATAAACCCGGTGCCTTTTTCAAGCGCTTCCTTTTCTCTCTCTATAAATTCCTTTTTGAAATGCCAGGGTAATACCAAATAATAGTCAGGATTCATGGCCCTGCTTTCTGCCTCGCTTATAATAGGAATATTTGTGCCTAATGTATAGGCGCCATATTTATCAGGATTTCTTTCAGCCGCATATTCTACCAGCATATTGTTAATATCGCACCATTGCAAAATCGTATTCCCTTTTGTAGAGGCGCCATAAATATGTACCCGTTTACCTTCTCTTTTCAATTCTACCAAAAGATTATGCAAATCGTCCCGCACTTTTTCAATACGGTATTGAAAAGCTACATAAGGCTTATCGGTATCCAGTTCCAAATCAAATTCCTTTTGCCTAATGTCGTTCAGCAATTTATAATTCTCACTATCAAAATATAAACTGCTTTCCTTATGCGTAGCATAACAACGAATGCTGCCGCCATTAATATCATTGAATAATATTTTAAAGATTTTCATGCCTGCCATTGCAGCTATTTTTTCCAGCACAGCAAGACTGTAAAATTCCAAATGTTCATGGCAAATGGTATCGTAACTATCCAGCTCAATCATCTTAGGCATGTAGCTCATTTCAAAAATCCATATACCTTCAGGAGACAATAATTTCTTGATGCTTCTTACAAATTCAACCGGACTTTCCAAATCATAAAACATAGCTATGGAAGTAATAATATCCATCTTTTTATCGCCAATGGCAGTAAATAATTCAGCAGATGGAAATATGTCTTGAACAACGGTTGCGTTTTTAACTTCCTGCGCTACGTCGCTTGGGTCGCAACCATACCTTACATAAGAAGCGGGGTAATAATTTAATAACGTTCCATCGTTACAGCCAATATCTAAAACATTACAATTATCTTTTTTAACCAATTCAATAGCGCTATCGCTAATTCCTTTCAAATGATTTCTCATTGTGGTATTGGTGCCACTTCTGTACCAATAGGCAGCATATAATATTTCCGGCGGCACACTATGTTCCATCTGCAACAATCCACAGGCATTTTCATCTATCTGGGGATTGCAACGAACCAGCGAACAATTAATTTTTCTGTGAGAAGGCATCTCTTTTCCTGGCTTTACAAAGGAGCCTTGCAGGTATTGTGGTCCCAGGTCTATAACAGGGGTTAATGAGTTTGAACCGCAAACTCTGCACGTAGTTCTTTTTCGGATATGCATATATAATTATTGGGATTTACTTTGTAACTATTAAATTTAAAAAATGTGCATCAATTGCGTCTATGCACTTATT
>NZ_JBMQQG010000010.1:0-8394 GCF_057362405.1 Ginsengibacter sp. | reverse complement strand
TTTCCTCCAAAAGAAATAACCTTATTATTATTCCACAAATATTCCTGCGCCCTGGGTGGATGTTGAAAAGAGAGTATCACAATTGAAACGTCGGCAAATTCTTTATTTATCGCTTTTATCAAATTTTGCAGAAAAGGCAGGCACGTATCGTCTCTTTCATTTGCCGGAAAACCGGGCGTCAATATTACAAAAACATCCTTATCATTTTTCATCCAATGAAATTATTTTATCACAAAATGAAAGGCTTTCTTTGTTGTGCGTGATGAGTATAACAATTTTACCGGAATGGGCGAGGTCCCTAAAAAAATTCAGCAGCTGATTTTCGGATATCCTGTCGAGTTCATTAAAAGGTTCATCTAAAATGATTAGATCCGATTTTTTGTAAAGGGCCCTGGCAATGGCAATTCTTTGTCGCTGCCCGCCACTTATATTTTTCCCGTTTTCATTAATGAGCGAAGCTGTCTCCTTATTTTCACCTCTTACTAATTTTTCAAGATTTGTAATCTTAACTGCCTTTGCGAGGAGCTCAGTGCTATGAAATTCTTCATCAAGGGTGATGTTATTCACAATGGTATCATGAAGAACAAACGGTTCTTGTTGCACGTAGGAAATTCTTTTCCAAAAGGATCTGCGATCTTCCGATGTGGTAGGAACATCATTAATTCTGATACTTCCTTCCTGGGTATCTAAAAATCCTAACAACAGGTTTATGATCGTTGTCTTTCCCCTTCCTGATTGCCCGGTGATTCCAACAAATTTTCCTTTTAAAACAGATAATGAAAAATTATCAATCACAGGCTTACCGTTATACCTGAAGGAGACATCATGAAACGCGAGGCATTGTATGGTTGGATTTCTTTCCCGTGTAACCGGTTCCGTTATATTTTCTTTTTGCTGCAAAAGTTCCGTTGTTGTGAAAGCATATGTCTTAAGTTGCCCGGTGTTATTTAGAATTTTCACAATGCCGGGAATAATTTTATAAGCGGCCGCCAGAAAGGCTGCTATAGTTATTACATGTACCGAATGATCGGTTGATAAAAAAGAATTAATTGCTATCAATAAGAACAGTCCAAGAATGGCAAATACTTCTATAAACCTCGACGGCATGTTTTGAATTACCTGTTGGTCTGCAAGGAAGCCGTTAAATTTCGATTGTGAGGATTCAAATCTTCGTGAGAAAAAATTCTTCCTGCCAAAAAGATTGCACTCTATAAAACCTGCTAATGCCTCTTTCAAATGCTGTAATGCCTTCTCCCCCGACGTTTTGGCCAGTTGACGAACATGGCTTAATTTTTTTTTCATGATAAACCCTGCAAGAATAAGTGGAGGACCAAGAATCGCAAAAAGAAGCGGCAACAAAACAGGGTTATAAATAAAAATGGCAATAAGCGTAATAAGAATTAATATCGACTGGCTGATGATCTGCTGCAATCCTGTTAAAACATAATGCCCGAATTCGATTGGCATCTGGCTAATTTTTCGGATCTGAACCGATGAATCAATACTTACATAATCCGCATAAGTTCCCTGCAGGTAATTTTGCAATTGCTGTTTGGAAAGCCTCGTGGCAATATTATAAACATATTTTTGCTGATTTCGCATAACGCTAAAACCAAAATAATTTTTGATACTGAACAATACAAAGAATATGATAATCAATAGAAGGCTGTATTGATCCCGCATTGCGGAAGGAAAATAAGCGGGCAAAGAAATTGTCTTCGGATTTGTATCGGTATAAAAGCGAACAATAAATAAAAGTATCGCCAGGAAAGAAATATCAAGAATGCTAATCAATATATCTAATACAATTAGCCTTCTGAAATTTTTCTTTTCCTCTGTATTGAGTATCCTGAAAATATTTTTTACGATATTTCTCAATAGCTATTTATGTTTTTTTCCTAACTGAAATACTCTTGAAATATTAAATCCAAATAATGCGTCGGCATTATCCCATCTGCCCGAAGTTTCTGTAATAAACGATTTTTCAGTTAACCCAAAAGAATTAGAAAAAAGCAGCTCAAACACATGGCCACCGGTGCCAATGTTTATTCCAAAAGATAAAACGTTGTGAGCTCCGGGCGCTTTCATATCGGGTAGCTGGTAGTAATATTCTGCATTAAAGTTTATTCTTTTAGAAAGTTTTTGGCTGCCTGCAATGCCGATGGCGAATATGTTGTGCTTGTCGTGAAAAAACGAAATATTATCGGCATGCACAAACGTGGGCGTTAGTTGTAATGCAAATCCGTCAGAAAACTTCCTTGCAACAAGAACTTGTAATACATAAGATGTCCTTCTAATATCAGTAGTTGGATCGGGCTTAACAGATGGGTCAATTTGTGAAGGCTTCAATGTACTGATGGCAAACGTTGGGACAAAAGAAATGGTTACCGGTGATTTTACAGCGCCTGTTGATTGCCGCAATAGCCTCAGTTTGAAAAAACCGTCGTACGTTTTGTTGTACCCGCTGTGTGCAATCCCAACCATGAAATTATCGGTAATGCCATAATCGAAACCAATCTTAACATTGAACGGTGAATAATCCAGGCCAAAGAAATTATAAACACCACTGCTAAGCGGCCCGAAGCGATGAAGTATTCTAACATCCAAAACACGTGCAGGAAGATTCTCCACCGATTGGCCATTAATAACGTGAGTATATTTAAAAGTGGCAGCGGTATACCTGGTTTCATTTTTTAGCTCCTGGGTTTCCAACTGGTTCATAAGACTGGCAGCATTATCACTCGTCTTTGTTGTATCCTGTGCAACTGTTTTGTTATATACACTTACGAGTGCGGTTACTGGTAATAAAAATTTTATTAAGCGCATAAATAATTAATTTGATTATTTTTTTTCATAAATACAGTTGACTGTGACTTCTATTTCCTTTGCAATTTTATCCGTCACTATTGTAGGTATTTTTATGTGGTAGTCCGTCAACAGTACTTTAAAAGAGGCTGTTGCCGAAACACTTCCGCTTTTAATAATCAGCGTTCCCATGGCTGTGATATTTTTCGTTACACCGTGAATGGTTAAATCACCTTTCACATGTATTTTATAATTGCCATCAGCGGAAAAGTTGACGGTTCCAATATCAGTAACAATTCCTTTAAATGTTGATTTTGGATATTTATCACTCTCCATATAGTTCTCATTAAAATCTTCCTGCATTTTTGCCTTCGGAAAATAAAAGGCATTGTTAAGCAATGAAAACTGAATCAGCCCGGTTTCTGCATTAAAAACACTTAATACCTGGTTATTATCTGCGGATATATCTTCAAGAGAGGTTTTTGAAAAGAAAGATATTCTTCCATTTTTAGTAAAATACAGTTGGGCATAAGAACTGCAATAAGTGCAACAAAACATTATGACCAATAAAATTATAACAGTTCTTTTCATACGCTTAAATTGATGGGTAACATCTTATTAAAAAAACATCGCCCGGTATTCCCATTTCCGAATCCCCGCTCATATAGCCGCTGCAGATGCCCTTGAGTACCACTTTGTCGCCTTGCTTTATAGTGTTACTGTTTTGCTCCATGGTGCAATTCACTGATGCACCGGGTACCGATGTTTTTAAAAGAATTATTTGTTGTTGTTGTTGATTAACTGATACTTCCTGCACTACTCCAGAGACCTTAACAACTTTATTAAAAAAAGTGGATTTTGCTTTTGCAGAATCACTCGTAAAACTCATGTACAGTGAAATCGCATCAGTCTCCACTGCATCGGCGTCCTTTACATTCGAATGAGGCTTATTCCAAACCATATAACCAATTAACAGGGCGCACAATCCAAGCCCGATAAAAATGAAAAGTATATTCCTGGATTTTCTTTGCATATAAATGTTTCAGGAAGTAAATCGGGAATTCTAACTAAAAGGTTGCCGCCTTGCCAGGGGCACAAAATCAAAATCCGCGGGAAGAAATAAAATAACAACTTTGAAAAAATAGTTAGCAAGGGAAAATAGCTGCGGAGCGCTATTTGGGGAATCTTTTGTTTGAAAGCAAAGCATGTCTACATGGCTGCGTTTCTCCCCCTTTATAGGGCTGCATAATTGAATTTGTTCGCATGCAAAATTCAAAAAATACAACTACTAAAATCAAAGGCCGTATCTGTGGGCAATCAGCCAAGCGCCTGAAAAGCGTCGTGATTATGAGCATAAGATTTGATGTTTCTACACATAATTTTCCGAGGTTATTTATTTGATTTTTGATAAATTCCAAAATCTTAAAGACTTGATCAGTGTTTTTCCACCAGTTGAAAATGCCGATATCAGATCAGCGTCAGTATCTGGATAAACATAGGTCGTAATGACTTTTTCCCCGCTATTGATAAACACTTCTAGTGATGATTTATCGAATAATATTTCCAGTTCAATCTTTCCCCCCGAATCCATGATGTCCACTTTTTGTAAAACCTTTTGCTCGTTAATTTTTCCGTCCCCCGCATTGCTACGGTCCACAATCAGTTGATGTTTTGAAGCATCATACCCAATCACTGTTTCTGCGATAATCTTACCCTCTTTATCTTTCTTTTGAGCGATTTTGAAACCTGCAAAGTCATTAGCGGGAATAGTTAATTCCACCTTTAGCCAATAAGAGTTGCCACCAATATTTTTTCCTTTAAAAATGTTGTCTTCAGAGCCATTGATGGTAACATTTTTCAATTCGAATACATTGTTATTCCCTGCTAGTTTCGAAAGGTTATTTTCAATAACAGATGAAGGTTTTTGAATTAGTCTTATACCATCCTTTGTATGCCTTAAACTTAAATCTCTTGCGATAGACATTTGTCCTCTCCATGGGTATGTTGGCTGTGGATTGGGAATCATCCAGCCAATGTATGTTTTCTTATTATCGGGTAAATTATTCCATGGAATGGCCGCATAGTAGGTATCCCCATAGTCAAGCGTTAATATCTTATCAGGCGGATTATCATTCTTGAATTCTTTACCATCAAAATCGCCAACAAAATATTGTTCAAACACACCGCGTTCACCACCTGCGGCAGATGTAACCAATACCCATTTTTTTTCAGTGGTACCTTCAACGGCCAATTGAATTAGAAAAGGACATTCCCAATGGGCGCCAGTATAACCTTGCGGACCAAATTCACTCAATAATGTCCAGTCTTTTAAATTGGGGGAACTATAAAATCTTGCTTTATGTTCAGCTGGTAACACAACCGTCATCAGCCAAAATTTTCCAGGTTGATACCAAAACACATTTGGATCTCTGAAGTCACGTTTATTTAAATCAATTACAGGGTTTTTTTCATAGTTAGTAAACGTCATTCCACCATCATTACTATAGGCAACAAATTGAGATTCTTTATGAATGTGCGGCTGATGTGCAGTATAAATTGCAGCGATACAGTTAGTGTTCTTACACCAACCGCTGGTATTGTTTTTATCCAACACGGCGCTGCCGGAAAAACGCCAAATTGTATCGTCACCGTTGATTCCTTCAGGAATCGCGACAGGCAAATGTTTCCAATGCACCAGGTCTGTACTTGTAGCATGTCCCCAGCTCATATGTCCCCATTTATTTTCAAAAGGATTTTGCTGGTTGTATAAGTTATATACGCCATTAACGTAAATAAGACCATTAGGATCGTTGGTCCAGTTTTTCAGTGGGGTAAAATGATAAAGCGGTCTCCATTGAGGTGTTGGTGTTTGATCTGTTTGTGCAAATAAGGCTGATGTAAAAACGAGGGCAATTGAGAAAGTAAGTAATCGTTTCATGTTATTTATTTAGACTATGAACCTGAGAGTTTAGTTCCATATACTTCTATACCGGGTATAACTCCATTTTCCAATTAGCGCTTCACCTGCTGAATGAATACTGATTTTATTGAAAGGCTTGCGCGGAAAAAAAATTTCGGTCATTGTTGACAGACCATTATCTGCAAATAATTCAATTGAGCTAACATCAATTATCAATGAAATATGCATAGTTTGGCTTTCAGCAAAACGGGGAGAAGTATGCCTGGCCGCAAAATCTTTTTGAAAATCAGTTTTCCCCGCCTTGGTTCTATCTATATAATATTGGTTATTTTTTTTGTCATAACCAATTGCCAATTGTTCTCCTAAATCGTTAGAGAGAACCACGAAAAAATCTGTTGAGCCATTAACAGCCAGATCAAGCCGGCAAGGGAATTTAAGGACTTTTATTTTTGGTGTAACATCAAGAGTACCTTTTATTGAAAAATTTGCTGTGATGGTTGGCCCCTGCCTTATCTCGGCTAATTCTTTAACCGGCTGAGACACTACTAAAATATCTTTACCTACATGTTGTATTTTTAATTCGCGTGGAATTGTCATTGCATTTCTCCATCTAATTGTCGGCACCTGGTTTGCGTACAACCAATTGCTCATCCATCCTAAAAATATTTTTCTATTTCCTGTATTACTCCATGTTATACCGGCGTAGTCATCGGGTCCATAATCAAGCCATTTTGTTTCAGTTTGATTTGTAGTATATTTATTTCCATCAAATGAACCTAAGAAGTATTGCGTCCCTGACCCTAGATTCGGACCACCGGGATTAATGTTCGCAATTAATACCCACACCTTCTTACCATTATCATCCAAAGGGAACAAATCGGGGCATTCCCACACACCGCCATGAGCGCCAATATTTTCTCCAAAATCACTTTCCCTCTTCCAATCTTTTAAATTTTTTGAAGAATAAAATGTTACCCTATCTTTTGTTGCAAGTGTCATTATCCATTTTTTCCCTGGTTCATACCACATTACTTTTGGATCCCTGAAATCAGTTATGCCGGGGTTTTTCAATACTGGATTGTGGTCATATTTTTTCCAGGTCTTTCCGTCATCCAGGCTATAAGCCATACTTTGGTTTTCGTAATCCATCCTATGCTCTCTTTCAGTAACGGGATTGTGACTTGTAAACAAGGCGACTAACGGTATCTTTCCATTTTCCCCGAGGCCGCTTGAGTTGTTTTTATCAACTACTGCACTGCCTGAAAAAATATAACCCAAACTATCAGGATATAACGCTATGGGTTGTTCCTTCCAATGAATTAAGTCCGGGCTGGTAGCATGTCCCCAATGCATTGGTCCCCAAACAGTGCTATCCGGATAGTATTGAAAGAACAAATGATAAACACCTTTATAATAGACCATTCCGTTGGGGTCGTTTATCCAATGAGCCGCGGGCGTAAAATGAGCTTTAGGCCTATATTCTTCTCCTATGGTTGTATCTGTAGATTGCCCAATACTACTTCCTGTTATTATTTGCATAACAATAAAACACGCGAATATTTTTCTTTTCATATTTATCAGTTTATAAATTTAGATATCATTCTTAATGATAGATTCTTTTAGTATTTATAAATTATGGTGCTTTTTAAGCTGATACGTTGCTTTGTAACTATAGCTTCAAGTTAATAGGCCCGAATTAGAAAGGGGAAAGTAGAAACCTCCCCCCGAAAATAAACGATTATACCTTAGTACTTGCTTATAAGAATTTTTATTTCGAAATTTAATAACCAGGGTTTTGCTTATACAAACCATTGGTAAATGTTATTTCAGATTGGGGAATAGGCAGGTATTCATCCCTTCCTGCCGTAAATTTTGCCGTTGTTAAAAAGGTCCTTCTGGTTTTTTCGACATCGATATAAGCATTTAAAGTTTGTTCAGCAATTCCCCATCTGACTAAATCAAAGAAACGAGATCCTTCTGTTGCAAATTCAAGGCGTCTTTCCCATTGCAAAGCCTGACGGGCATAGGCCTGCGTCCAACCGGTGGCCGGATATGGCTTGATATTATAATTCGAAGGAAAAGTGCCATCCAGTTTCTTAAGTCTTCCGGTACTTGCAGCCGCTCTATTCCTGATCTTATTAATTAAGGGCAAAGCAAGATCCTGCTGCCCTAATTCTATGTAGGCTTCTGCCTGCATCAGTAAAACATCGTCGTACCTAAGAATGTCAACATTTTTTGCTGTACCCATAAACGGCCCGTTTTTAAAGTAAGATGAACTCGTCGCCAATTGTTGATCACGCATGGTATGAAAATTACCATAAACGCCAGGATCACGTACCCAGCTATTACTGAAGAGCTTTGTGTTATCATATTTATACGGATGCCCGTCTATACCCACGGTGTGGTCAAGGCGCGGATCCACTGTCGCGGTAGTTAAGTCAGCTATGGTATTATTAAATGTTGTAAAATTGGGCAATCCATTTGCATCTGTGGTATGGGCATTTACCAGGTTTTGACTGGCAGCATGAAAACCGCAGCAACCATATTGTGGTGCTCCGTGAGGATAATTCAATCCATCTTCATAGTTCAACCTTCCAGCCGTTGTGCCATCATTAATAGTAAATTGAATTGCAAAAATTGATTCGGGGCCATTTTCGGTTTCAGGCAAG